>RZYZ01000531.1 GCA_009930125.1 Clostridia bacterium
TATTGTGAATGGCTTTGAACCTGAGATAAAGGCCAATAATGGACACAAAAGGTGGAATGAAATTCAATAGATTTAGGCATCGGTGAAGTGAATGAAAAGAAAATGGAGAAAGAGTATCAGGAAGTTCGATAGAGAATATGGGGAACTGACTGCAAAGCAAGTGAAGGCATACTATCTTCAGAAGGAAGAGCTGCAGAAAGGTGTGCGGTTGACATTGACTTTCCCGATAAAGGAAGAGTGCCAGTCAGAACACACTATTGACCTATGCGATGGATACCTTCAGATCACCGGACATGGTGTGCACAACGGCAAAGATCTTGAATATGAAATTCAGATAGTGAAGCAGCCATGGCAGTTCCAGGGTGAACGGTGGTGGTTGATGTGTCCTAGCTGCGATAGAAAATCATCGGCACTGTACATCACCAGAGAAGGTCCTGCATTGCTTTGCTGGAAGTGCCAGAAGCTGAAGTATCTATCACCTGTGAATAATCATGATCCTTACTGGAAGATAGATAGAAGGATGCGTTTAATCTTCCTTGAGTTAGGCACTGAAAAATGGACACCACAAGATTCTATTCCTAGAAGGCCAAAGGGAATGCACAAGAAGAGATATGAAGCCTTGTGTGATGAATACTATCATCTCGATATGGAAAGAGACAGAATATTCATGGAAGGTGCAAGGAAGTTTCTGCAAAGAATAGGAAGACTGGAAAATTCACTGAAACACTGAAAAACAGCAGCTTACAGAATCGATTCTAAGCCACTTTTCTTCTTCCAGACAGGCAAACACACCACCACCATTGAGAAAATGCAGCAGAAGTCAATATAACGAGAGTGCTATTAAGCTTCCATAGCCGGTTATAGGACATGGTGTATAGATCTTCAGAATAGGTTGAATAAGGTACAAAAAGGGGTACTATAAGCACCTAAAAATTCAGTATAACTGGCTTCTATAGCTTCTTGCAGTAAAGGGGTGGGGGGGGTACTCCAATTTTGCTGGTTTTTCAGAAAAACTCGTTTAATTGTTTCTGGGCCTGCCGGCACGGTTCACATG
>RZYZ01000532.1 GCA_009930125.1 Clostridia bacterium
CCCTGCCAGGACAGTTGGCGTTACTTGCCTTCTATCCCAGCAGGGTTTAATTCTCTCATCATGTTCAGATTGTGGAATGCAATACCGACATCCGTTCCACCGAACTGTTCTTCATAGTTCTTCTCAACTGCATCCAGTCCATCTTCATTATATGTATTATGTTCCTCCAGACCGTACTCCCCGACCGACTGCAGCTCATACGCTGTGAGAATCGCTTTATCGTACTGATCCGCCATTGCCATCTCTTCCTCAAGGTTTGCCCGCTCATTTCCCTTGGAATAGTTCATTACAACAACTCCATCAGCCTCTTGTATAATCTCTTCTTGCACATCCTCCTCCAGCCAAAACGGAATGCAGATATAGATGGGAAGAGCCGATTCGAGAAGAGAGAGATTAGATGCGAGAGCTTCATAATTACCCTCAATGTCAAATATCACACCGTCAGCCTTCTTCTCTTTTGCCTCCTCCACTACCTTTTCCATATCCTCTAATCCCCAGGACGGATCGCCTGCGAGAAGATATATATTATATCCAGGCACAGCTGAGTAGTGGTTGATGTCCATGAAGATTGTGTCGATCTGGTGGTTCTCCAGGATCTGCTTGTCAGATTCCACTACACCTTCCCATGCGAAGACTGCTCTGCTCATAGGCTTCTCCTCTTTTGAGCACCCACTCAGTATAAATGCCATCAAACACATAATCAGAACCCGTTTCAAGCAATCACCTTCGTTCAATTTACTTCGCTTGCAGGTTGTCCATCCCCCTATAACACGCAAAAATCCTCCCGGCTGTGGTAACCAAACACCGCTACAACCAGGAGGATTTACTTATTTCAGCTTCTCTAGAATCTCAGCCGTAGACACACCGTCAGCCATCAGCTTCTGGATGGCTTCATCCAGCTCAGCTTTCTGTACTTCCGCAGCGGCCTTAGCATCGGCTTCCGCTTTCTGTGCTTCCAGCTTGGACAGCTCAGTATCCAGCTTCTTCAGCTCGACCTTCTTCTCTTTTGCCTCCTCCACTACCTTTTCCATATCCTCTAATCCCCAGGACGGA
>RZYZ01000533.1 GCA_009930125.1 Clostridia bacterium
CTGATGACCACCTGAGCCCCTTCCAGGCCTTCATAGCAGGTGATGATGTGGATTTCTCCCTCCTCCACTGTCAGAGTGCTGTCTGCATGCAGCGCATCATCTCCAGAGGAAATCTCCAGAACTCCTCCAGTGATCATGATGTCTCCATTGGAGTGCACGGCATCATCAGAGGAATCCACCCGGATTTCTCCCCCTGACAGATTGAGATGCTCTCCTGCCTTGAGACCCTTGGCTGAGTCCGATGCACTTTCAGTAGCATCTTCCTCCATAGGAGACCCCCAGGTGCCCCAGGTGCTTTTCTCACTGGAGTTTGCACTGCCACCACCTGTTGTGATCGTAAAGATTCCGCCCGTTATGGAAAGCGCCGTTTCTGCCTGAACTCCATCTGCTCCGGAACTCAGCTCAAAGGTCCCGCCCTCGATGAGGATGTTCCCCTTCAGCGGATCTTCCTCATTGTCCGACTGCATGGCGTCTCCTCCTGCTTCAATACTTATTTCACCATCCTTCACTGCCAGCAGGTCCTTTCCTTTTATGCCATCCATTACCGCTTTCACGGTGATGTTCCCGCTGACGATTTTAAGATCATCCTTGCTGACGATACCATGTCTGTAGTTTCCGTTCACGATCAGACTTCCACTTCCATTGATGGTCAGATCCGCCTTGCTGTAGACCGCGGCATTCGGATCATCTGAATCACTTTCTTCCTGTATGTATTCGACCCCATCACTGATGGAATTCATGCTATCCTGAGCCAGGGTGAGGATGACCTTGTCTGCTTCCTGAATTCTCAGAGGTGATGTGGAAGAACTTGATAGTTCCAGTCCATCCAGAACCAGAATCACATCCGCATCCTCTGGAGCGTCCACGATGACCTGCCCCTCCTCAGAGCTTCCACTCAGCACATAGGTACCAGAAGATTCTATGACAACGCGATTTCCCGCCACGGAGACCACTTCATCTGTAACTTTGACCGTGTCATCCGCAAATTCTATATGCACTGCCGTATCCAGATCATAAGAAGCATCAAGATCCTTTGCACTATACTGTG
>RZYZ01000534.1 GCA_009930125.1 Clostridia bacterium
ACATTCTGATCTCCAGTTTCAGCGGTGTGGATCTGGATGAACTATTGAGGCGGATTCCCGATGAACTCAATAAATTCTACAAGAAAGCGGACAGCATGGCGGAAACCTCCATCGGTAACGTAGGGATGATTCTTCACTGCGCACCGATGCTTCTCAATACAGGCTGGGTGGAGTCCGAGCAGCAGTTCCGATACTACAGGGAAGGCATCAGCAGGACCATCGCCGCCTTCATCGAGAAGATCGATGAAGAAAGGCAGGAAGTGGCTAAGCTTCTCAATCACCCGGTCATATCGGCCAAGGAGTGGATGCGCCATTCCTATAACATTGACTGCGAAACACTCTATGACTGCATTCAGAACAACCCGTCCTATGAAGAAATCTTTGCGCCTCAAAGCCTTTCCTACCGATACATCTATGAGGACATTCCTTACGGACTGGTTCCTCTGGAAAGTATGGGAAAAGATCTGGGGCTTTCCATGACCCATACGGAAATGACCATCAACCTGGCCAATGCTCTGCTGGATAAGGACTTCCGTGAAATCGGAAGAACCGCAGGCAAGCTGCACTTTGACTACAAGCAGCTGATGAAGGGTGTAACCATTGATGAACTGGAAGCGGAAAACATAAAAAGGAGCTGATCTTTTGGATAAGAAGATGATTGTGGCATCCATAGGAAACTGTGTGCATGCTGCGGGAATATACAATTTCAGTGTACTGGCAAGAAAAGAAGGATACGACGTGGAGTATATGGGCTCGGCGGTTCCCCTGAAGGAACTGGTGGGGGGCATCATCGAATATGAGCCGCATGTGGTGGCCCTAAGCTACAGACTCTCCGAAGAGGGCGCTTATTATC
The DNA here is from genome assembly GCA_009930125.1 of Clostridia bacterium. Lineage (GTDB taxonomy): Bacteria > Bacillota > Clostridia > Clostridiales > Clostridiaceae > Proteiniclasticum. The sequence goes on from RZYZ01000534.1 coordinate 854, forward strand.
TCCTGAAGGAGCTGGAAGGCATCATAAAGGAGCAGGGATTTTCTGACATCGTGTTCATCTTCGGAGGAACAGTGGAAACCGCCAAAGCGGCAAGTAAATTCGACTATATCAGCAAGGTGTTTGATGGCAGTGAGGAGCAGTCTGAAAGCATCATCTACCTGAGAAATATCGAGAAAGGCGTGGTGGAGGA
>RZYZ01000535.1 GCA_009930125.1 Clostridia bacterium
AGACGCGCAGTCTGGCAGGTGACCAATCAGTATCGAACCTATGACTATTATAAGAGAAGCACCTGGAGAGGGAGCTATGAGACCGAAGGGGGCGGAGTCCTCATCAATCAGGCTATTCATCAACTGGATACGTTGCTCTGGATGACGGACCTGCCCGAAAGCGTCATGGCCTTTACTAAGGAAGGGTTCCACAGACCTCTCACTGCGGAAAATGATGTGATGATCCAGATGTTCTATCCCAACGGTGCCTCAGCTCAGTTCATGACCGGCACTCACGAAAGTCCTGGAACCAATCGTTTCGAGCTTTCCTTCTCCGCTGGGCAGATCGTCATTGAAAATGACAGTGAAGTGAAGATCACAAAGCTTTCCGTAGACGAAGAGGACTTTGCAAGAACCGTGAAAGGCGCCTTTCCGGAAGTGCCCCATGAAGTGGAGCGGGTGGACTTTCCGAAGCTGCCCAACAAAGAGCTGCAGAAAAGACTGCTCAATAACTTCATCCAGACCATTCTTGGGAAGGAAGAAATTCTGTGTCCTCTGAAAGAAGGGGTGAAGAGTGTACGGATGCTCAATGCCACCTATCTGTCCGCCTGGCAGGAAAAGAAGGTTCCAGTGAATTTTTCTGCGAAGGTCTATGACGAAGCCTATGAGAAGAAGATCCGTCAGAAGTGACTTCTTTCAGGCTCTCTTGAACAGAGTGATGCAGGGAATCAGTAGAGCCCGAAATCGAAAACAGATAAGTTGAACGAACAGCAAGAGGATTGCAGTGCTATTCTCTGGCTGTTCGTTCTGCGCTCAGGGAAAATAAGCGATCTCAGTGGGTGATTGGATGTTAATTTAATTGGCCTGGCGGACATCTTTTCCTTTTTATTGAATTAAAAATAAATTATACTAAGAGTAGATTATCAAGTAGTGAGATTATTTTGTCACTATATCTATTCCAAGAGAGATTCAGAAAGGAATGATTTTATGCGTATTTTTTTCATGGGCAAGCATGGAGGAAGTCATCCCAAAGAGAATAAGGAAAGAACTTCCCATCTTCCC
>RZYZ01000536.1 GCA_009930125.1 Clostridia bacterium
TTTCTATAGGTACCGGCGCTCTGCTCCGGAATCCCCATGGCATAGCCTCCGCCATGAAGCCACAGTACACCGGGGACAGGGCTTTTCTGCTTCTCCAATGACTCATAGATGCATAGCCGAAGTCTGCTCCCATCCTGGCGAAGGATCCACTCTTCTCTCATCTTCAGTCCCTTCTTTCCTCTTCCTTTCAGAAGGGAGGTGAACCTCCCAGAACGCTTCATGAAGCGGAGAAAACCCGCTTCGCTTCGGCTTCTTATGAAAAGATCAAGGAGATGGCATCGTCTTCTCAGCTGGGGGTCGATCATATCTCTGGTCACTTTCATGGGAGCCTCTCCTTTTCCTGGCCCGTTGAGGGCAGTTCTTACTTCAGATGATATACTAGAAAGAAAGGGAAAACAATCGGAGGAAGCAGAACATGAGAGAATATATCTACGTACTGAAACTGAAGCAAGAGTATCATGATGAAAAGAGCTGGACTATGAAGCACCATAAAATCATAGAGGACCACTTCATGAGACTGAAGAAGCACTGCGAAGAAGGGCTTGTGGTGACTGCTGGAAAGACAGATGCTGTCGATGAGAAAGGATTCGGCATTGTAGTATTCCTGGCGGAAAACGATGAAGAAGCGGAGGTATTCATGAAGGAGGACCCGGCAGTTATAAAGGGAATGATGACAGCGGAAGTCTTTCCCTACAGAACCGCCCTGCTGAAGAAGTAAGGGTTAAGGCAAAAAAAGAAACGACGTCCATGAAATTTCTACCTGGTCATGAGCCAAGTGGAAACAACATGGGCGTCTTTTTGGTGAATCAAACAGATTTATTCAACGTGGATGGGGATAGTAGATGGTTGCTTCTTTGAAAAAGCCGATCTGCCTTTCTAAAGAAGAGGGGCAATGGCTTTCAGGATGATGCCGGTGACCTTTCGGGTGAGCTTTTCATTTTTCATGGATTCTCTTGTCACCATCTGGCACTTTGGCAGAAGCTTCTGGAAATCATCTTCGATTTCTCCGATGCAGTCTACACCATACATGTAGGTGGC
>RZYZ01000537.1 GCA_009930125.1 Clostridia bacterium
AGGGAGCTTGTTCCTTAAAGCATTGGTCACTGTCATCTGGTCAAAGATAAAGCCACCGGAACCTTCATCTGCCGGCTCTGATTCGTAGAGAATCTTGTCTGCAAACTTCAGCTCGATGGCCTTGTGGGCACTCATCCAGGTTTCAGCGTCCATCATATGTGAAATCTTCGCTCTGGAAAGTCCCGTCTTTGTCTGATAAGCATTGATGATGCTTTCTTTTACTTCGCTAAGTAGGTTTATTCCTACTTGCAGATCCGCCACTTCCCCAGCAATAAGCATGGCTGGGTTATGGATCATGATCACTGACAGCGGAGATACACACACCTCGTCTCCTGCCATGGCAATGACAGAAGCAGCACTGGCTGCAAGACCATCTATGTGTACACTGATTTTTCCTGGATACTCTTTGAGCATGTTGTAAATCTGTGCTGCGGCAAAGGTATCCCCTCCTGGTGAGTGTATCTTTACGACAATGTCATCAGCACCAGGTCCACTACCATAAAGTTCTGTCTTAAACTGTTTTGGGGTGATGTCATCATCAAACCAAGAAGACTCTGCAATATACCCTTCAAGATGTAGGGTCCTTATAGCAGGGCCATCTGTTTCATTCACCACCCAGCGCCAAAATTTATCCATCTAATCGACCTCCTTTTTCCCATAAAAAATGCACTCCTCATGTAGAGAAATGCTCTTGATGCTTAAATTTAACTTTGTAGTTGTCCACAGAAATGGCCATACTTATACACTACTCATCAGGACCATCACCGCCTGACTCTTCTAGCGCTTTCCTTGCATAAGCCCCCGCCATCTTAAGCGGCAGCATATTGCCATTTATAAGATATAAATCTCCACCATCCTTTTCCGAGATGGGATCCATATTCTCCATCCTTCTCACATCATTAACGGAGAAGAAACCATTCTGAATACCGATGGCGTAGCCATCCATCCTGGATTTATAATCCCCACGCATAAGAGCTGATGCATTGAAGGATACGAAACACTGACCTTTCTCTTTCTCAAGAAAGAGCTTCCTGTTC
>RZYZ01000538.1 GCA_009930125.1 Clostridia bacterium
GAACAGGAAGCTCTTTCTTGAGAAAGAGAAAGGTCAGTGTTTCGTATCCTTCAATGCATCAGCTCTTATGCGTGGGGATTATAAATCCAGGATGGATGGTTACGCCATCGGTATTCAGAATGGTTTCTTCTCCGTTAATGATGTGAGAAGGATGGAGAACATGGATCCCATCTCTGAAGAGGATGGTGGAGATTTATATCTAATAAATGGCAATATGCTGCCGCTTAAGATGGCGGGGGCTTATGCAAGGAAAGCGCTAGAAGAGTCAGGTGGTGATGGTCCTGATGAGTAGTGTATAAGAAGGGCCATTTCTGTGGACAACTACAAAGTTAAATTTAAGTATCAACAGCATTTCTCTTAATGAGGAGTGCATTTTTATGGGAAAAAGGAGGTCGATTAGATGGATAAATTTTGGCGCTGGGTGGTGAATGAAGCCGAGGGGCCTAAAGTGAGAACCCTGCAACTTGAAGGGTATATTGCAGAGTCTTCTTGGTTTGATGATGACATCACCCCTAAACAGTTTAAGACAGAGCTTTATGGCAGTGGACCTGGTACTGATGACATTGTCGTAAAGATACACTCACCAGGTGGGGATACCTTTGCAGCGGCGCAGATTTACAACATGCTCAAAGAGTATCCAGGAAAAATCAGTGTGCACATTGATGGACTGGCAGCCAGTGCAGCTTCCGTCATTGCCATAGCAGGAGATGAGGTATGTGTATCACCCTTATCAGTGATCATGATTCATAACCCAGCCATGCTTATTGCTGGTGAAGTGGCTGATCTGCAAGTAGGAATTAACCTACTTAGCGAAGTAAAAGAAAGCATCATCAATGCTTATCAAACAAAGACAGGGCTTTCCAGAGCAAAAATATCACACATGATGGATGCTGAAACCTGGATGAGTGCCCATAAAGCCATCGAGCTGAAGTTTGCTGACAAGATTCTCTACGAATCAGAGCCGGCAGATGAAGGTTCCGGTGGCTTTATCTTTGACCAGATGACAGTGACCAATGCTTTAAGGAACAAGCTCCCT
>RZYZ01000539.1 GCA_009930125.1 Clostridia bacterium
ATTGAAAGTCAGGATCACGATAGAAAAATCGACCGTAAAAGTGGATGAGATCGGAAACCACACAAACGGATGGGAAGATTACTATTCCTGCTATGCCTACCCCAACACTTATACAGTCGATGAGACCGAAAGAAAAGTGGACTACGAAAACCAAACTATAGCTTTTTCTGTCCGGGCCTGCGAAAAGACCAAGGCTCTGACTTCCATTGGTTTCCGAGTTCAGTTTGAAGGACAGGTCTACAACATTGTGTCCATCGACAAGATGAACTACGACAACAAGGAAATCAAAATCCGCTGTAAGAAAGAGGTGAGGCAGTGAGCGAAAAATGCACAATCGATAACCTGGCCAAAACGATCATGGAAGGCTTACAGGAATATGCGGATGTGGCAAGTGAAGACGTAAAGACCGCTGTTCGAAAAGCAGGGAAAAACGTCAAAACGGAGATATCCGCAAATGCACCAAAGCGCACTGGGGCCTACGCCAAAAGCTGGGCAGTGAAAACCCAGAAGGAAACTGCTAATTCTCTTGAGGTGGTCGTTCATTCCAAAAACCGCTATCAGATTGCCCATCTTCTGGAACATGGACATGCCAAGCGTGGTGGAGGAAGAGTTGCAGGTATTCCGCATATCGCACCGGCTGAGGAAAAAGCAGTGAAGCAGCTGGAAGAAGATATCGTGAAGAAGCTGGGAGGATAGGAAATGGAGAAGATACTTTCAATATTGAGAGGACTTGGCATTCCTTTTGCCTATGACCACTTTGCACAGGGTGAAAGTCCCGATCCACCTTTTATCTGTTACCTTATTCCGGCTTCTGATAACTTCAGCGCCGATGGAAAAGTCTACTACAAGATCGACCTGTACAACATTGAACTCTACACGGATTTGAAGGATTTGTCCCTGGAGAGAAAGATAGAAGAAGCACTGGATGAAGCATCCATCTTCTATAACAAATCCGAGACCTGGATAGAGAGTGAATCCCTCTATGAGGTTTTATACACATTTGAAATGGAGGGAGAAAACAATGCCAAAGAACAA
>RZYZ01000540.1 GCA_009930125.1 Clostridia bacterium
TATTTCCTGCCCCTTTTTATTTTGAATTTGGACAGACCGCCCTGTTCTGATATAGTCCCTTAGTTGATGACAACACTGAGAAGCTGATTGATCCGATGCCTGCTGGAGGATGCCAATTGAACAAAATTTTAATCGTGGATGATGAGCCCCATATCTGCAACGGCTGCAGACTGGTCCTCATGGAAGAAGGATATGATGTCTATGACGAAGGCGTGGCAGGAGATCATTTCGTGAAGGACGAAAGCGGCAAGCCCTATGTGGCGGCCGTGTGGCCTGGAAAGGTCCACTTTCCCGATTTTCTTCAGGAATCCACCCGAGCCTGGTTCGGAGACAAGTACCGTTTTCTCACAGAGCTGGGCATCGAAGGGGTCTGGAACGATATGAACGAACCGGCCATCTTCTATGATGAGACCTCCCTGTCGGAAGGGATCGAGGCAGCCATAGAAGCTCAGGGACAGAATCTGGGCGTCATGCCGTTTTTCGCGCTGCGGGACAAATTCATGAACATCGGAAACAAGGACGAATACTACAGAAGGTTCTATCATGAGATCGATGGAAAAAGATACAGCAACGAAGAGGTCCATAACCTCTACGGATTCAACATGACCGTGTCCGCATCGGAAGGGCTTAAGAAGCATCTGGGCAAACGTCATGTGCTCATTTCAAGAGCATCCTCCATCGGCATGCACAGATACAGCGGCATCTGGACCGGGGACAACAGTTCCTGGTGGAGTCATCTGGACCTGAATGTGAAGATGCTGCCTGCCCTCAACATGTCAGGCTTCTACTATGTGGGAGCTGACACAGGAGGCTTCGGCGGAAACGCCAGCGGAGAGCTTCTGACGCGCTGGATGCAGTTTTCCATCTTCACACCGCTCCTTAGAAACCATTCGGCCATCGGATGTGCCTTCCAGGAACCGTACGCTTTTGGTGAGAAGGTCACAGATTACAACCGTGATCTCATCAAGGCGAGATACAGCCTGCTGCCCTATCTGTACTCGGAAATGCTGAAGTCCTACGAAGACGGCTCCATGA
>RZYZ01000541.1 GCA_009930125.1 Clostridia bacterium
GCTTCCTGAGCCTGCCGGACAAGGATGAGGTCTACAGAGTCCACTATGAGATGGATTATGAGGCCAAGGCGTTTAATCTCACCATTTCCGACCGGGGAGAAATCAAGGTGGTGCAGAGGGCCAGCAGAGCGAAGAACCTCTATAAGGTCAGCGGGGAATCCTACCTGAGTCTTGTGATCGTCACAAGCCTAGGTGCTTACTACAAGCTGCCCATGTACATGTTCGAGAACCTGGAAGGCAGCGTCATTCTATCGGATCTCTACGACGACATCGACAAGAGCGAACGGGTCGTGGGCGTATTCACCCTGGAAGAGGATGCAGCGGACAATCAGGAAGTGTACTTCGTCACGGAAGAGGGCATCGTCAAGAGAACCTCCGTGGAGGACTTCAGAGGAGAGGTGACCACTTCCCACGTCATCAAGTTCAAGAAGGCCACGGACAGACTGGTCTATGCGGAAGCCTTCAGCGGGGAGCTGGATGAGGACATTCTGCTGGTATCCAAGAAGGGCATGGCCATCCGGTTTGAAACCTCAAGCATTTCTCTTCTTTCCAGAAACGCCTCCGGTGTTGTGGGTATGAACCTGAAGGATGAAGACCGGGTCTTCTTCGCCAAGGTCATCACCGAGGAGAAGGAGCTTGTTGTGGGTTCCAAGGCCAATGACGATGAGACCATGAAGATCGAGGACATCAAGCTTCAGAACCGAGCCACCCGAGGAAAGAGCATCATGGTGCTTGTACTGGGGGATAAGGTGAATAAAGTGGAAGTGAACTAATGCTAACAAGAGGTGTACATCTGATGCAAGTCAGATGTACACCTCTTTATAATGCACGGGACTCTCCAAGTGATCCAGATATACCAATAAGAGGAACTCTGTTCTATGTATCAGACAGGCAAGTTCTTAAAAGATATGAAAATATGCGTATTGTTTCTAAATCACTGACACACTCTGATGATATAATGTTAGCATCGTGTATAAAACAGGGGTGCGAATTCATATCATATTTTCGATTGAAGAAGGCCATGATCATGGGGC
>RZYZ01000156.1 GCA_009930125.1 Clostridia bacterium
CTCTGCACTCTATGCACACCAGGCTCGGATTTCATCAGTGAATAGACGCCATGGCCTTTGACCATGAAGACCACTTCCTTGAATCCGCCGATGTCGGTCTCATTCAGACTCATGATCTCCACTTTCCATCTTCTGCTCTCGGCATACTTCACATACATTCTATAGAGATTATAGGCAAAAAGAGCCGCTTCATCTCCCCCTGCTCCGCCACGGATTTCAACGAATACGTTCTTGTCATCGTTGGGATCCTTGGGAAGAAGCATAATCTGAAGTTCAGACTCGATGCTTTCCAGCTGAGACTTGATGTTTCTTACATCTTCATTGATCATCTCTCTCATTTCCTGGTCATCTTCAGACTGGAGCATTTCCATATTGGCATCCAGCTCTTCCTGAAGACCTTTGAATTCACGATACTTCATGACGATGGCTTCCAGGTCTGAATGCTCCTTCACGAGCTTCTGCCAGTTCTCCTGGTCCGCGATGACACTAGGATCACTTATACGCATGGTAAGTTCTTCATACTTACCTTCTACAAAACTTAATCTATCTAACATTACTTTCTCTCCTTTAATTCATATGATTTGAAAAATAACGTCAGTAAGCTAAGTTTCCGGAATGAGCTCTCCCGAAACTACGCGATGATGACCTGAAAGATCTTTCAGGGTGATTATATTTTTAAATCCGTTTTCTTTTAACATTTTTTCCACCTCTTGACTCTGGTCATATCCGATTTCAAAAATCAGCATCCCATTTTCCGTCAGATGTCTACCTGCATTCTTGGTGATTTCCTTATAGAAATCCAGTCCATGAAGTCCTCCGTAAAGCGCGGTATGAGGCTCATATTCCTTTACGGAAACAGACAGCTCCTCCATATCCTTCCCGCTGATATAAGGAGGATTGCTCACGATGAGATCATACTTTTCATCAATCTTCTCAAAGAGATCCGACTGAATGAAATTGACGCGATGAAACACGTCCATATGCTTCGCATTTTCCATGGAGACCGAAATGGCCTCTTTATTTATATCAGAAAGTGTAACATTTGTAAATTCCAAAATCCCGGCAATGGATAATCCGATGGCTCCGGAACCGCTGCATAGATCAAGAATTTTCCGGTATTTCTTCTTTCTGATCACTTCCAGAGCTTTCTCCACAGCAATTTCCGTATCCGGCCTCGGAATCAGCGTATGGGCATTCACCTTGAATCGAAATCCCATGAATTCCTTGTATCCTATGATATAGGCAATGGGCATTCCCTTTTCTCTCTGAGAAAGTTTTGTACGATATTCCCGCTCCTCTTTCTCACTCAATTCTATCTCGCGGTGAGTCAGTAGAAACACTTCATCTTCGCTTAGCACTTCTTTCAGCAGCACTCTGCCATCCAGCGATGGCGTATCGGAAATCCCACTCAGTATTTCCTGTGCAAGTTTAACAGCTTCTCCGATTGTAAGCATGCTAGACCAGCCCCTCTGCTTCCTTCAACGCTCTGATGGATACTTCCAGCATATCATCCAGAGGTTCCTTCGTCGTCAGCCTCTGAAGCATCATACCAGGATAAGCGACAATCTTCTGGATGGGACCTTTTGTTCTTCCCAGCCATCTCAGAATTTCATAGGTGATCCCTGAAATCAGAGGCAGAAGAAGAATTCTTGTCACAATTCTCATGAGCGGATTGGTCCATCCTGTGAAGCTGAAGACGATGATACTTACCGCCATGACCAGAAACATGAAGTTCGTGCCGCATCTTTCGTGGAATCTTGTGCAGCTTCTGGCATTTTCCACCGTCAGATCCAGCTCGTTCTCATAGCAGATGATGACTTTGTGCTCTGCACCGTGATACTGGAAGACTCTGTAGATATCCTTCATCTTGCTGATTCCATAGAGATAACCCAGAAAAATACTTAAGCGGATCACCGCTTCTATGGCGTTCAGACCGAGATGCGGTAGGTCGTAGTTTCTCAGAAGTCCTGTGATCAGCGTCGGAACGACGAAAAACAGCAGGATGCTGAGACTCAGGCTGAAGATCATGGTAATGGTCTCTATGATCTTTTCCCCTTTTTCACCGAACTTATCCTTCAGGAACTTATCGAATCTGGATGGCTCCTCATCTTCTCCGAATATGGAGGCAGACCAGTTGAGGCTCTTGATTCCGATTTTCATGGAGTCAATCAGGGCAACGGCTCCTCTGACCAGCGGCCAGCTCAGCACTTTATGTTTCTTGGAAAGTGGAATGGAATGGTCATGATTGACCACAATATTCCCTTCCGGATTTCTTACAGCAGTGGCAATGCCGTTTTGGCCTCTCATCATGACGCCTTCAATAACGGCTTGTCCTCCTACAGTTGTATTTCTCATTTATTCACCAAATCCTTATTTCGTTTTATTCTTTTCGCTTGCTTTCTTTCTGTACTTGAAGTAGCAGTCTGCGCACAAGGACTGATATTCCACATCACCGACCATATCAATGGCCACCTGTTCTCCTTCGAAAACAAACTCCCCGTTGATTTTTCTTCCATTCAGGAGCGCTTTCTTTCCGCAGGTGCAGATGGTTTTCAGCTCTTCTATGCTGTGTGCCAGAAGAAGCAGTCTCTCACTGCCCTCAAAGCCGTTCATGAGAAAGTCTGTCCTTAAACCGTAGCATATCACAGGCACCTTAAGAATAACTGCAACTTTGAGAAGCTCATCGATGTGCTTTGCCCGCAGAAACTGCGCTTCATCCACAAGAATACAGTTGATCTTGCCTTCACTCTGAATCCATTTTTCAGTCACCTCATAAAGATTGTCTTCATTCTGCACCGCAAAATCAGCTGTTCTGACCACACCCAGTCTGGAAACAAGCTGGTTCCCGCCTTTTGCATCGATCTGAGGTTTGAAGATCTTGACTTTCATTCCTCTTTCCTCATAATTATAGGCAACCTGCATAAGGTTGGTGGACTTTCCTGAATTCATTGCGCCATACCTGAAATAAAGTTTACTCATTATAAAATTCTCCTAACTTCTTAATACCCAATATATTATAACACCTCCGCTCTTCTTAATCTATATTATTGTTGACTCCGTAAATTCTTAGTGTTAGAATTGAATAGTTAAAAAATGATGAAATTGAGGTGAATTAAATGAAAGAAGGCATACATCCAAATTACAACTCTGAAGCTGTTGTTAAGTGTGCATGTGGAAACACATTCGTTACTGGTTCTGTAAAGGACGAACTTAAGGTTGAAATATGCTCTAAGTGCCATCCATTCTTCACAGGTAAGCAGAAGATTGTTGATGTTGGCGGAAGAGTTGATCGTTTCAATAAGAAGTTCAACATTACTCCTGCAAACGAAGAAGAATAGGATCTTCATTTAATTAAGGATCAGTACTGGTCCTTTTTTATTTTGCACAAATCAGGGAGAAAGCGATGCAATGACGCATAGCTTTCTCCCTTTTTCTGTATTCAGAGAAGTCCCAGCTCTTCAGCAAGTTCATTCAGGTAGGTCCATCTCTCCATGGCCTCTTCCAGCTCTTCTTCGATGGCGTTCTTCTTTTCCATCAGCTCATTGAGCTTTTCGAAATCCGTGGCGAATTTCTCAATTTCCTCATCTGTTTTTTCCAGTTTCTCTTCCAGGTCTGCGATTCTCTGGTCAATTCCCTCAAATTCCCTTTGCTCCTTGTAGGAGAATTTTTTCGGTTTCCCCTGTTCCCGGGTTCTTTTCGGTGCTGCCTTCACCTTTTTCTCTTCTTCCACTTTCTCGTCCTGTCTCTTTATTTCTTCATAGTCAGAATAGTTGCCAAAGAGAATCTCAATCCTTGCATCCCCTTCAAAACTGAAGATCTTTTCCGCAACGCGATCCAGAAAGTAGCGGTCATGGGAGACCGTGATCACGGCGCCCGGGAATCCTTCCAGATAATCTTCAAGAACAGACAGCGTGGCGATGTCCAGATCGTTGGTCGGTTCATCCAGAAGTATCACATTGGGTTTCTCCATAAGAATCCTTAAAAGCATGAGTCTTCTTTTCTCTCCACCTGAAAGCCGGCTGATGGGGGTCCACTGCTCATCAGGAGGAAAGAGAAATGTTTCCAGCATCTGGGACGCTGTGACCTTCCCGTCAACAGTATCGATGATTTCCGCCGCTTCTTTGATGTATTCTATGACCCTCATCTCTTCGTTCAGTATCGTGTATTCCTGTGAAAGGTAGGCGATCTTCACGGTCTCACCGATATCTATGACGCCCTGATCCGGCTCCACCAGCCCTGCGATCATTTTCAGAAACGTGGATTTTCCGATGCCGTTCTCCCCTACGATCCCGATGCGGTCATCTTTCAGAACATTGTAGCTGAAATCCTTCAGAAGCACCTGATCCCCGTAGGATTTGGAAATGGAGGAGATCTCAATGATCTTTTTTCCTAATCTGCTGGATACGGTTCTGATTTCCACATCGGATCCTTCCACATAGGATTCCTGATTCTTCAGCTCCTCAAACCGGTCGATTCGCGCTTTCTGCTTCGTGGTTCTAGCTTTCGCCCCTTTTCGGATCCAGGCCAGTTCACTCTCCAGAAGTTTTTTTCTTTTCCGGTCCGCCACTTCCTGAAGTTCTTCTCTCATGGCTTTCATTTCCAGAAACCTGGAATAATTCACAGGATAGCTGTAGACACTGCCACGGTCGATCTCCAGGATGCGGTTGGTCACTCTTTCCAGGAAGTACCTGTCATGGGTCACCATGAGAAGCGCTCCCCTTCTGTCCTTCAGATACCCTTCCAGCCAGGCGACGGTATCATTGTCAATGTGATTGGTCGGTTCATCCAGTATCAGCAGGTCACAGGGGGTGATCAGAGCAGTGGCCATGGCCACTCTTTTCTTCTGACCGCCGGAGAGCTCTCCGATCTTTTTCCCGAAATCCGTGATGCCCAGTTTCGTGAGGATGATTTTGGCTTCGGATTCCATGGACCAGGTATCCAGGGCATCCATTTTTCCCGTGAGGCTGATCAGCCTCTTCTCTGCAGCTTTATCCTGCGGATCCAGAACGGTCTTCTGCAGGGCCTCCTCATAGGCTCTGATGGTTCTGAGCTCCTCGATGTCCCCGCTGAAGACCTGATCAAGAACCGTAAATTCTTCATTGAAATCCGGTTCCTGAGACAGGTACATGATCCTGGCCTTTCCAACCCTCTGCACGAAGCCCGTAT
>RZYZ01000542.1 GCA_009930125.1 Clostridia bacterium
GCGCCCAGAGTGAACAGCTTGCTTTCTCTGGTCTCCTTGACGATATCTACAATATACTTATAGATTTCTTCTGAAACCTTCACCTGTCTTGTCTTCTGCTGAAGCATCAGCACATCTTCCACCGATGCCACAGGATTGATCTTCTCTATGGGAATCTCTTCCCTGAAGTTTCTGAGAATACTCACCTCATCTGTCTGAGAAGGATATCCGATTTTGATTCTCATCATGAAACGGTCCAGCTGAGCTTCTGGAAGATTGAAGGTTCCCTCATACTCAATGGGATTCTGTGTGGCCATGACAAAGAATGGCATCTCCAGCCTGTAGCTCTGGGTCCCTTCTGAAACCTGGAACTCCTCCATGACTTCCAGAAGCGCTGCCTGGGTCTTCGGTGAGGTTCTGTTGATTTCATCCGCCAGTACAATGTTGGCGAAAACCGGACCTTTTCTGAATTCAAAACTCATATCCCGCTGATTGTAGATGGAGACGCCAAGGATATCCGATGGGAGCAGATCCGGCGTGAACTGTATTCTGGAGTAGGACAGATTAAGACTCTTGGCAAGGGCTTTCACAAGGGTCGTCTTTCCGATGCCTGGTATGTCTTCAATGAGAATATGGCCACCTGCCAGAATGCCTTTGAGAATGTTCTTCACTACGCTGTTCTTACCGATGATGACTTTTTCGATGTTCTCTTCAATTTTTCTTATATATTCCATATATCTAAACTCCTTCTGCTCCATTTATCTGTTTCAGCTGCTCTGTCTCCTGTTATCTAGAATTATTTTAACATATACCCATCCTTGAGAATATGAATTTACCGTTATATCTCTCTATGTAGTGAAAATGGATTCACCGTACGGTGAATCCATCTGCATAAATTTTCTGTTGGGGCTATATCACTATTCTTCTCCACCCTCGTCTCCAGTGTCATCAGCTGGTGGCGGTGCTTCATTTGTTGAAGTGTCTTCAGCTGGTGAAGTTGGTTCCGGCTGTGGCGCTGGCTCCGGTTTTGGCTTTGTGCCCACCAGTACCACCT
>RZYZ01000543.1 GCA_009930125.1 Clostridia bacterium
GAGATGAACGAGGTGTATGCCTCACAGTTCAATGGCAGCTACCCAGCCCGTTCGGCCTTTGCGGTGAAAGGACTGCCTAAGAATGCACTGGTGGAAATTGAGGTGATTGCAATGCGATGAAGACGCTTGGAAACATTATCTGGGTGCTCTTCGGTGGCATCTTCATCGCCATCGAGTACCTCTTGGGCAGTGTGGCACTGATGATCACCATCATCGGCATCCCCTTCGGATTGCAATCGCTGAAGCTGGCCGAGATGGCACTATGGCCTTTTGGCAAGAAGGTGAAACAGAGAGAATCGGCATCTGGCTGTCTCTCCCTGCTGATGAATGTGATCTGGTTCTTCGTGGGAGGAATACCCATCGTATTGACGCATCTCCTATTTGGCATCCTCTTTTACATCACCATCATTGGAATCCCCTTTGGAAACCAGCATTTCAAGCTGATGAAGCTGGCGCTTACTCCTTTCGGTAAAGAGATTGTCTAGCGTTGAGAATGAGTCTCAGCTGCATCATTCAAAGGTTGCAGGTAAATCCTGTTCATCTTCCTCTATCGGTGGTTCCTTCTTAACCATGAATGCGCTGATCTCCCAGAGCATGTAGATGGGAATGGTGACCACAATGAGTGAGAAGGGGTCTCCTGAGGGTGTGATCAGTGCCGCAGCCAGGAGCGCTCCCACCACTGCATGGCGACGATATTGACGGAAGAAAGGCCTGTATACCAGTCCCAGGTTAGACAATAACCAGAAAACCAGTGGAAGCTCAAAGACCAGTCCCATAATCATGATCAGAGTATAGAAGTTACTCATGTAGGAGTCGAGGGAGATCATGTTCTCAATGGAGTCGCTGAGTTCAAAGGTGATCAGAAAGCGGAAAATCAGGGGGAACACCACGAAGTAGCCCACCATGGAACCCATTATAAACATAAATCCACCGAAACCAAAAGCGGTCTTCACCCCTTTGGCCTCATTCTCATAGAGTGCGGGGCTGATAAACTTCCACAGCTCATACAGTATGAAAGGGATGGTGCAAAGC
>RZYZ01000544.1 GCA_009930125.1 Clostridia bacterium
GTATTCGCTCGCACCATGGCAGACATTCCCATCCTTTCCAGGATTTCGGAACTGGTCATGTACAATGAATCCCTGAAAAGCGCAGTGGAGAACAGAAACATCCAGTATGTGAACCTCAAAGCTGAAAACGGTGATCCGGAGCTGAAGCTCCCCTACGTCATCGCCGATTCCAAAAACCTTGTTCTGTTTCTTGAAATGCCTGAGAATCTGGAGCTATCCGGAGACGAAGTCTATGTTGTCAACATCGATTACCTAAGAGATCTATCAAATGATAATTTTATCTCCGATGGTTTTTTCAGCAATTCTGGAAGCTATATAACAGGTCAGAACCCCCTCATGCAGGTCAATGTTGAATTTGTGGAGGAAGATCTGCATCGCTATTCCATTCAGGAAGGACTTCCACAGAATTTTGAACTCTCCTTGTCTTTACAGAAGTATAAAAGAGGAACTGATCCTGAAGAAGGTCTTCTATCCGTAGATGCCTTCAAATTCGAACTTTCTCTGGATCCTTTCAAGGAGCCAGTCATTTACCCACTCAATGAGGAAGTCGTCATCGAAGGACAGAAGATCCTCTTCAAGGAAATGGTGAGCTATCCGGTTCGTTCTGAAATCATATTTGAATATCCAGAAGCAAATGATTCGGACATAAATCTTCGACTCTCCCTTCTTGAGGACGGAGGAATAACTTCATTAAGCGGCTATGCACAGATACAAAGACATCATGATGGTGCTGCAAGACAAACCATCCATATTCGAAGTGACTACTTCAATCCACCTAAGTCTAGAAGCATCAGTATAGATAGTTACACCATCAAACCGAAGAATGAAAACAGTCTTTATCAGATCGATCTTGAAAAAAAGACGATGAGTCCCGAAATTGATGGAATCAAACTCGCAGACATATCTCATGAAGATGGCTTGCTTGTCTTCACATTTAACGCTACTGAACAGTATCCCTATTCTCTGATTTCATTCTTTCTCGGTGATGGTCAATTTATTGATATCGTGAAAGAAGCAAGACGAAGTGATTA
>RZYZ01000545.1 GCA_009930125.1 Clostridia bacterium
CAGGACTTCATGGTATTCGGTGAACTCTGAAGCGGGGATATACCCGAGGAAATCGGGGTGGGTGCTAAGGGGTGGTCGGAAGGAATTAAACTTCTTCCCTTCAATCTTGATATAGGCTCTCATTACTTCACTCTCCTTACAACATCATAACGGGGGCATGCGTTCTTCTTTTCCTGATTCTTCTCTGGGCTCTCTTGTAGGACTTGTTCGGGATTGAATCACCCCCAAAGGAAAGAGGAAGAGAATAGATGAATGCAAAATCGGTATCGGTGGTGGAATACATCGGAACCCTGAAGATGTTCTGGAGCAGATAGTCTCTGAACGCTATTGCCATACCATCTGCAACGGTTTCAGCGACTTCATCTCTTCCTAGAACGGTATTCACTTCACTGAAGGGAATCCGAACATCAAGGGTGACAGAGAGTCTTCTGATATTGTTTCTCATTATGTTTCTCCTTTCACATTAAAAAAAAAGGGAGAAGACTGAGCTTCTCCCACATCTTCTTTTCTACTCTTCTGTGAGTGAGTAGTGGTTCTCGCAGTGAGGACATGTACCCTCATCATTCTTGACGGGCACTTCATCTCCACAGCATCTGAGCTTGTCGTTGACGAAATACGGGTCTTCGAAATCATGGGTATCCCCATCATCATCGGTGAGGTCGAGAATAAGCTGAACATACTTCTCCTTGAGTACGTCATCGTCATCGTCTTCTTCTTCGGTGATTCTTCCCAGTTCTTCTAGGGAAACGAAAATGTCGTCATAGGAAAGATTACCAATCTTAATCTCTTCGTCAATGGCATCTGGGATATCTTTCAGGACTTTTGCCCTCTGGGGGGTCATGGTCTCTCTCTTAGGAGCTTCCTTCTTCGCAGGCTTTTCTTCGATTTCTTCTTCTTCGGATTCAAAAAGACCAAGCTCTTCAAGGGCGGTCATAATCTGGTCTTCATCGACAGTGTAGATTCTGGTGATAAGTGCCTGCTTCTTTCCTCTGGTTGATACTCCCAGTTCTTTACAGAGGTCTCTCAGGG
>RZYZ01000157.1 GCA_009930125.1 Clostridia bacterium
AGATTCAAACTGCAATATGTTTTGCTACGCAAGCGCCATTCATCCCACGGCTGAAGCCGGGCAAGCTCGGTATGGGCTTTCTGGCGCAATTCCTGTAAGCACACTGGCAAAGAGTGCAAGAACCACATTTTTGTATTTGATTGCAATAGTTACAGCCAGGATCACTGGAATAACGGATAAAAAACCATAGTCTGTCATAATATATTTCCTCCTAAGTTTATTCTTTCGTCCGATTCTTTGTAATCCCTCTGCAGAAGGAGAAATAATCCATCATTCTCCACGTCCTCCCATATATACATATTTATGCATAAAATGCACTATTTATTCATGATAGTAGGCTTTAAGAAGGATGTCAACCCCTTTGATTGCAACAATTTCGTGTTATACGTTTTCATCATCAAAATAAATTTTGTCATGAATATGCAGATCGCAGGGTGATTATGCAGAGATGCATAGCAAGGACATTCATGGAGAAACGCAGAAGAAGGAGCGGGCAAAGGGGAATAGACAGGAAGAAAGAGGAGATTCATGGAAAGAGATGCGCAGAGAAGAAAGATTCTTGCTCATAAGAAAACAGCCCTCTGGAAGAAACACTTTGTTCTTCGCAAGGGGCTGTCTGGAGTCTGTTTCAGTTCTGATCCTAAAATATTGGGAGAATGTCGTCTGTTCTCATGACAAGGGCGGAATGGGGCTTCAGAGAGACTTTCTTCTGCTCGGTGCGCCAGAGACATTCTGTTCCTGCCTGGAACTTGTCCACCAGCACATCCCAGGAAGCTCTGGGAAGAGTGATCTCCTGGTCTTGGCCACTTCCATTGAAGGCCACAAGGAAGGTGATCTTCTCCACCGGATCCTTCAGGATGTAGCTGATCACATTGGATGCTTTCAGCTTCAGAGGCGCTTTTCTTTCTTTTCTATAGAAGAGGATATTCTCCTCAATCTCTTCCTGTGTTCTCATTCTGAAAGCCTTGTAGGTCTTTCTGAGAGCAATGAGACCTTTGTAATAGTTCACCACATCGATGTTTCTGCTCTTCATGTCCCAGTGCAGCGCATTGATGGAATCCGGAGAACGGTAGGAGTTGTGGTCTCCGAACTTGGTTCTCAGAAACTCTGCACCGGCATGGATGAAGGGAACGCCCTGACTGGTAAGCACCATGGCGTTGGCAAGTTTTGCCATGTCCCGGATGGTTTCAGCGCTTTTTCCCTTATTCACATCCGCCAGTTTGTCGTAGAGGGTCAGATTGTCATGGGCGGAAACATAATTGATGCTCTGTCCGGGATTCTGCGCCCAGGGGAAGTCAGTGTAGAGGATATCTCCGTAATCGAGATCCTTATGCCTTACGGCACCGGTGATGCCGAATTTCACGGATTCTTCAAGACCGCCTCCGCTGACGAATCCACCGCGATGATTAAAGAACACGTGACCTTTGACGCCATCTCTGAAATCATCATTGAATGCTCCGATGCCTGGGGCCATACCGATGTTTCTCTTCACCAGTCTCTTTTCCTCCGCCAGAGGAGAGTCTCCGCCGGTCCAGCCTTCTCCGTAGAGAATGATGTCCGGTTTGACTTTTCTTAAAGCGGTTTCGATCTCCAGCATGGTCTCGATATCATGGATGCCCATGAGATCGAACCGGAAACCGTCGATCTTGTATTCCTTCACCCAGTGCAGAAGGGAGTCAATCATGAACTTCTTCATCATAGACCGCTCTGATGCGGTCTCGTTTCCACAAGCGGAAGCATCGGTGAAGCTGCCCTCCACGCTTCGATGATAGTAGAGGGGAACAGACTTGTGGAAATTGGACAGCAGGCTGTCGGAGGTATGGTTATAGACCACATCTATGATGACGCCCATGCCGTTTTTATGAAGCCCCATGATGAGGCTCTTCAGCTCGGTGATTCTTGCTTTGGGATTTCTCGCATCACTGGAATAGGAGCCTTCCGGTACGTTGTAGTTCAGCGGGTCATATCCCCAGTTGTACTGGCCGTCCTCTTTGGACTCATCCAGGCAGTTGTAGTCAAAGATGGGTAGGAGCTGCACATGGGTGACCCCCAGCTCTTTCAGATGATCGATGCCTGTGGCATGACCTTTCTCGTTTTTTGTCCCTTCTTCCACGAAGCCCAGATACTTCCCCTTTGCAGCGACGCCTGAATCACGGTGGATAGTCATATCGCGTACATGGACTTCATAGACCACTGCATCCACGGGGTTTTCCAGTTTCGGTGCATCATGATACCGGAAGCCCTCCGGGTCGGTGGTTCGAAGATCCAGGATGCATCCCTTTTCTCCGTTGATGCTGACGGAAGTGACGTAAGGTCCCGGTGTATAGCTCTTTTCACCCTGGTGGTCCACTTCCAGGAGATAGTAGAGACCATCGGCGAGAGCCGGAATGGACAGGCTGTAGGTTCCTTTCATATCCTTCTCCATGGGATAGACAAAAAGAGGCTCCTTGTCCTCTGCATTCTGATAAAGAAGAAGATTCACGGAGGTGGCTACAGGTGCCCAGAATTTCAGTCGGATACCTTCGACACCATATGTAAGCCCCAGATCATCGCCATCGTAGATCAGGTTCTCTTTAAAATAATCAGAGTCATAGAACTCCGTAAGTTTTCTGAAATCAGGCAGGAGCTGTGGAGTCTGGACGGTTTCTCTCTGGAGAACCTCCAGTTCATTCTGCGTATTGTTTTCCATCTATTTAATCGTTCCTTTATATGTCATTGAATCTGGAAAGGCTCATTCATAGGGTCTGTTTACTTATTGTCAAAATATCACAATCCAAATTCTAGGTTCATGATAACTGATTCAGTTTTTCGATACAAGGAAAAACAGCATAAAAATAAATAAATTATAAATTTTCTTCTCTCAGATATGTACAATTAAAGTTTCGTAATTGAGAAGTATATTCATTGACAGATTGGAGGAAGGGGCCGATTCCGTTGCGGGAAGCCAAAGAACGAAAATGGAGGTGGCGATAAAAGGGCGGACTTGGATCACGGGAACTCGAGAAGGGGGTTCCCGGGAATTTCTACTGTCATATTTTAGAATTTTTTCCTTGACTATTACCTTATCTGAAGTTAGAATAATATATGTGATTAAAAACAGGCAGATGTGGCGGAATGGCAGACGCACTATCTTGAGGGGGTAGCGGGCAACAGCTCGTATGGGTTCAAGTCCCATCATCTGCACCATTTAATCTCTTTCAACTGAATAGGCAGATGTGGCGAAATTGGCAGACGCACTAGACTTAGGATCTAGCGCCGAGAGGCGTGGGGGTTCGACTCCCTTCATCTGCACCAGTGGAACGAACTCTTTGTGAAAGCAACGAGTTTTTTTGTTTTTCAGAATGATTTTATTGCAAAAGCCGGAAATAGAAAAGGATAGAGATGCATCATATTCATGATACGTCTCTATCCTTTTGTGTTTACTCTATAGGGAAGACTATACAGCCCATTTTCTGTTGGAGGTGAAAGAAACGGTGATCCATTTGTCTGTCTTGATGGGGGTCAGCCTTCGCTCCAGCTCTTCCCGGATCTTATCCTGCTCCTTGATGGTCTGGACCAGGGAGTGTTCATCCACAATGAAATCAATCTCCATTCTAAGGAGCTTTCTTCTCTTGGTGACACGCAGAAAAGATTCCTTCATGCGGTGCTTCTCTTCAATTTCCGTGATGAGATCGCTGAGTCTATTGGCCAGTTCTCCTTCCGGAGACATGCCAAGGACATCTCTTAATGCCATCTTGATGGAGACGAAAGGCACCTTCGCAAAGCTTGCGGCCATGAGGATCACAATCAGCGGGTCGATGTAGGGAAGAAGCCCTGTAAACACCTGATAGCGCTCCATGAAAAACACCAGGGCGAAGGTGATGAGCACACCAAAGCTTGCGTAGGTGTCAAAGAGCCACTGGGAGGATTCTGCGGTGAGGAGCATGGAGCTATGCTTCTTCGATTTTCTCTTCAGATGCAGATACATGAGTAGACACGCAAGAGAAGAGAACAGAGAGTAGAGAAGCGCCGTGTCCGTATCAACGGCGATGCCGCCCTGGATAATGGTATAGGTAGCGTTGATCACCGAAACGGAGAGTATGAGCAGAATGGCGGAGTATTTCACAATGACCACCAGAGGTTCCACAATGGATTTTCCAAAGGGGAATTTCTTCCAGTCGCTCTGTGCCATGAACCTGGCGGATGCCAGAGACAGGTAGGACAGAATCACACTGACAAGAGAATAGAGTCCGTCAAACATGATCATCTGGGATTTCGCCAGAAGCCCTGCGCTCACCCCTACAATAGAGAAAGCGATGGAGAGGATAACAGAATGAATCAATAATTTCTTTTCGATTTTTAGCGTCGACATGATACTTTTTGCGGTTTCCAAACTGATTTCTTGTGAGGTTCCGCACCCCTTGGAAGACCGCGGTCAGCACTCCTTTCATAATGTGATGAGATTTCGTGTTTTTGTGTCCTGGTTTTTCTATCTTCTATTCAGGCAGTGATGGCTCCATAAATGAAGGTCTTCAGCTGCTCTTTCGACCTTGTTTCCTGAAAGTTCTCCGTCTCCATGAGATAGACCTGCTCTGCACCATGTTCCAGAAGACCGATGATGAAGTTGGACAGGTAGGAGAGATCAAAGGAGGATGGAATCTGATTCCTCTCTCTGTAGAAGGAAAGCTTCTCTGTGAGCCAGTCATAGAAGGGGATGTACAGGGTTTCCCATTCCTTGAAGGAGGAATAGTAGGCCGTACCGGAGTAGATGAATCCGATGAGCTTCCTGTGCCTTAAGGTCAGATCATAAATGAGATCCGTGAAGAGGGAAATGAATTCCTGAAGGGAAGTCTCTTCCTTCAGAGGCAGTGCCTCAGCTTCCTTCAGGAAGTCTTCTATGATATGAGACGCGATGCCCAGAACCAGTTCACTTTTGGACTGGAAATAGAGGTAGAAGGTTCCCTGGGCCACTCCCGCTTTTTTCACGATCTGGGAAACGGAGGTTTTGGAAAACCCGTTTTCCCCCATGAGGTCCACGGCAGCCCAAAGTATGGCTTCTCTCTTGTTCAATGGTCATCAGATCTCCTTTCCTTATAAAATGAATGACTGTCAGTCATTTCTCATCTAAGAATACCATGGAATCCGAAAAGTGTCAAATTTCAA
>RZYZ01000010.1 GCA_009930125.1 Clostridia bacterium
AGGGTTACACCCGTTCCCATTCCGAACACGACGGTTAAGCCTTTTAGAGCCCATGATACTGCAGGGGAGGCCCTGTGGGAAAGTAGGTCGTCGCCAGATTCATTATTCCGCGATAGCTCAATGGTGGAGCACTCGGCTGTTAACCGATAGGTTGAAGGTTCAAGTCCTTTTCGCGGAGCCATAGCTCTCAGCTTATGCTGAGAGCTTTTTTATGCGATAAAACCGAAAACGGAGAAACCTCCTGGGAAAATCCAGGAGGTTTCTTTACATTTCGATGTAGGATTGCGGAGACTCTCTGATCAGATCAGTTCAGGCGACAGCTCCTTGTAATAGGGAACAATCTCATGGAGGTACCGGTTTCTGACTTCTTCCGAAAGGCCGTCAGTAAGTGCAAGCAGTGTCAGGTCTTCCGTCGCTGCGATGGTATACTCGCTTCTGGTGCGGCGAATCAGACTGTAATTCTCAAGAAGTAGCCTGGCCTTCTTTTCCAGGTTCAGTTTCTGATCATTTCTCACATATAACAGCGTGAAGTGAGTGAAGAAGTTCTCCAGAAAAGCGGTATTCAGTGATTCTGCCACCGCTTGTGTTTCTGCTGCATCTATGAGAACAAGAAGGCTTTCCTGCAGCTTGATGATTACCGTATCTTTACCGAAATATTCTTGCAGAAAAAGAAATGCTACCTGCATTTCTGCAGTTCCCACGAGAATAGGAGAATAAGCATCATACTTATTCTCTGATTATATCCATATTCATGGCAAGTAATGCATCTTTTTCATTCGTATTTTCGGGATTCATCATAACTGACTCCTTAAAATAGTGAGAGCTCTGTCTCCTTATCAAATACATGAATCTTATCGCTTCTGAAAGCGAGCTTAACAATGTCTCCAGGTCTGATTTTTGTGTTATCATTGACTCTTACTGTGATTTCATCCTGATTCTTTGAAAAATACAGATAAGACTCAGCACCCATGATTTCGGTCACTTCTGCTTTAGCGCTGAAAGTCGGAGCATCGAATCTCTCAATGAATTCTTCTTCATAGCTGATATGCTCAGGTCTCACACCGAATATGACCTGCTTGTTCACAAGGTTTTTATCCAGTAGGATCTTTCCTTTTTCACTGGAAAGGGGGATGAGCGTTTCATCATACTCCAGATAGACATTTCCGTTCTGGGAAACCACCTGTGCTTCCAGAAGATTGATCTGAGGGGATCCGATGAATCCGGCTACAAATATATTGGCTGGATGATCATATATTTCCTGCGGTGCATCCACCTGCTGAATGATTCCGTCTTTCATGACGACAATTCTGGTTCCCATGGTCATGGCTTCAGTCTGGTCATGGGTAACGTAGATGAAGGTTGGTTCCAGACGGCTATGCAGCTTCGATATTTCGGTTCTCATCTGGACTCGTAGTTTCGCATCAAGATTTGAAAGAGGTTCATCCATGAGGAATACATTGGGGTCTCGTACAATGGCTCTTCCTAATGCAACTCTTTGTCTTTGTCCACCGGATAAAGCCTTCGGTTTTCTTTTCAGTAGGTGCTCAATATCCAGAATTCTGGCTGCTTCCGTCACCTTTTCATCAATCTCAGACTTCGAGATTTTTCTCAGTTTCAGACCAAAAGCCATATTGTCATAGACCGTCATACGGGGATAAAGCGCATAATTCTGGAAAACCATGGCGATATCTCTGTCTTTGAGGTCCACATCATTGATGATCCGATCACCTATCTTTATTGTACCCTCACTAATTTCCTCAAGTCCAGCAATCATTCGTAAAGTTGTGGATTTTCCACATCCAGATGGCCTTACAAAGATCACGAACTCTTTATCCTCTATTGTAAGATTGAAATCTTTTACTGCGTCTACATTTCCTGGATATTTTTTCCATACATTCTGTAATTCTACACTTGCTGAAATCTTCAGCTCCTTTCATTTGTCTCCATATTAATTCATCTTCGTACTTAAATCCATTGACAGAATGCACAATTCTTTTATAAGAAATCTTCCGATTTCTTTTCGCATAAAATGTTCATTTCTGATAAACCTCTGTCCATTTGATTTGACAGTTGATAATGATATCATGAGAGTAGAGTGATAATAAACTATAAATCCAGGAGGGAAGTCAAAATGATAAAACTGAAAGTGGATTCCAGGGAAAGAACGGATATGATTGAAATCACCGATGCAGTCAAAAAGGCGGTAAAGGAAAGCGGCGTAACATCCGGAATCTGTCTGCTCTTTGTACCGCATACAACAGGCGCTGTCACCATCACGGAATATCAGGACCCCAATGTGATGGTGGATATGCTGACATCCTTGAACAACCTGATACCCTTTGAGAACGACTATAAGCATGAAGAAGGAAATTCCGCAGCACATATCAAATCCAGTCTGTTCAATTTCTCTCTGGAAATGATCATTGATGAGGGCGAGCTCGTCATTGGTGGCTATCAGGGCATTTATTTCTGTGAGTTTGATGGACCAAGAAACAGAAATGTTTTTGTGAAGATCATGGAAGGTTAGGGTGAATGATGAATAAATTTGAGTTTATGACATCGAATCGGATTATTTTTGAAAGAGATGGGCTAGCCCGAATCGGTGCGCTTTCGAAACCCTTCGGCAGGAAAGCCCTTATCGTGACAGGAAGCAGAGGAGAAGTTGCAGAGAAGATCAGAACGCATCTGGAGGAAGTGGGTTTAAAATCTGCGCACTTTAAAGTAATGGATGAACCTGGCCTTGATACTACAAAAGTAGGGCTGGATCTTGCAAGAGAGGAAAAATGCGACATGGTCATCGCCTGTGGTGGCGGAAGCGTCATAGACAGCGGGAAGATCATTGCGGCCATGCTGGAAAATGAAGGGGAAATTCTGTCCTATCTGGAAGTCATTGGAGCAGGCAAGACCCTGTCCAATCCCTCAGCACCTTGCATCGCCATACCAACCACTTCAGGAACGGGCGCAGAAGTCACAAAAAATTCAGTCATCAGCTCATCCGAGCACAAGGTGAAGGTGAGCCTTCGAAGCTCCTATATGGTTCCTGAACTGGTGCTGCTTGACCCGCTTCTCACGGTTTCCATGCCTAAGAGCGTTACAGCAAGTACAGGTCTTGACGCGCTGACACAGGTTATTGAGCCCTTTGTCTCCCATCTGGCCAATCCCATGACCGATGCATTCTGCAGAGATGGGATGCGGCTTGCGTCAAAGTCCCTCAGAAAAGCCTATGACCAGGGCGAGAATCTGGAAGCCCGGGAAGGAATGCTTCTGGCAAGTCTTTTCGGAGGAATTGCGCTGGCCAATGCGAAGCTTGGCGTCGTACATGGATTTGCCGGCGTCATTGGAGGGATGTATGGCATCCCCCATGGAATCGTCTGTGCAGGACTTTTGCCTCATTCCATAGAGACCAACGTGAAGGCACTGATGGAAAGAGAAGAGGAGAATCCAGCCATTGCCCGATACAAGGAGGTAGCTGAAATTCTTACAGGAAACAGAGACGCTTCCATTGAAGACGGGATGAAATGGGTCATGGACCTGTGTGAACATCTTTCCATACCCAAGTTCAGAGAATTTGGCATGAAGGAAGAGGATTTCAGAGAAATCATCGAGAAGTCCATGAAGGCCAGCAGCATGAAAGGAAACCCCATCGTACTGACTTATGAAGAGCTGTCAGACCTTCTGAAAAAGGCATTGTAGAATCTAAAAGATACTATGCATACAGACTGATGCTGCATGCATAGTATCATGAAAATAGATATCCGTAGGATTTCAGATATAGTACTGATGAAATACTTGTGCAGGAAAGGTAGTGAAGAATAAGGATATTATTGGAATTGCTGCGAATCATCCTGATCTTTCTCATTTCAGGAAGCTTTTATTCCATGGGTTTGAGTATTGTCTATAAATCCATAGGTGTTTCTCGATTCGAGTGGATCGGTGCGCTGGCTGTTCTGGTCGTGCTGTTTGTGATCTACAGAAATCGATGGCAGTTCAAGGGATGGTACAAAGGTGAAGAAAAAGTGATGCTGTCTCAGAAGACTACGAAACTGCTGCTTTTTTTTCGCAGCGCTCCTACTGATTCTGCCACCGCTTCTCCACTATTTCAACCTATAAACCCAGACCGCAGCAGAAGCAGGTATATAAATGATCATAGTAAAGGGGGTTCCGACGAACTCCTTTTTTCTATGATCAGCTCACCTCTGTATGTTCTGTCAGGACTAAAAAAGAGAAAGTAAAGCGCCTGCTCCCCTTCTCTTTTCATTCTTATTCCAGTCTGCCTTTGGCCGTCTTATGCTCTATTTCAATACCGATGATGGAAGTGATTTCCTTCTTACCTCGGATGTACAGTGCTCCCTGTCTTATGAAATCAGGTGCGTATTTCTCAATGATTTTCTCCAAGGCTGTATCTTTTTCACTGCCTTCCACATTCCTTGCTCGGCCGAAGAGGATCACGCTTCTGTACTTTGTGGAAAACTGACCGGGCAGCGTCTCCACATCGGTGACCACTGTGAAGGAGACCTTGTCACAATGGAGAATGTTCTCCATCTTCAGGCCTCTAGGAGCGCAGTGGAAGTAGATCTTTCCGTCATGGTAGATGTAGCTCAAGGGTGTCGCGTAGGGATAGCCATCCACTCCTGTGGTGGCGAGCACTCCATAGAGACCTTTTTCAAGAATGTCTTCAATATGGTCTTCGGATAAGGTTCTGTTTATGCGTCTTGGTTCACGAAACATAGGAATCTCCTTTAAATCAATATTTGTTTTCAGACTTGTTGCCAGGCTGGTAGATCAGCTGCACGACACCAGATGGATAAGTATTCACTTTCACTAGGACAAGCTCTATTCTGCTGCTGATAGTGAAAAGCGGTTTACCTTCGCCCAGAAGCACAGGATGGACAGACAGTCTGTACTCATCGATAAGATGGTTCTTCATGAAGGTGGTGATAAGATCGGATCCTCCGTAGATCCAGATATCCTTTCCATCTTCCTCCTTGATCCGCTCTATCTCATCCATCAGAGGATCAGAAAGGACGGTGAAATCGGAAGTGGACGAAAGCGTTCTTGAAAAAACATATTTTCTCATCTTCCTGATGCGGTCCCACATGGCCTTGTCTTCCAGGGGAGCATCCTTTTCTGGGCGAAATTCTTCCCACAGTTCATAGCTTTTTCTTCCAAAGAATATCGTATCGACCTGATCCAGAAAACCGTTGAAATCCATTTCCGGTTCCATGATGCACCAGTCGATTTCTCCGTTTTTTCCTTCAATATAGCCATCCAGGGTTACTGCGAGATCCAGCAGAATTCTTCTCTTTCCAGCCATCTGGAATCAACTCCTTTCTGGTAAGTATATCAGCTGAAATCTTCGGGGGCAATAAATAGTATCTGGCCAAAAGAGCCATCTCATCTGAAAGACAGAAGTATGAATATGCGTTTAACCTTAATAATCCGGAGATATTCTGCATAAATAGTGACGTTCTATTAAAGAGAGCATCACAATAGTAAAAAAATATGACAAATTATTATCCGGATGTTGATTTATTAAACGATTACAGAGTATAATAAATACGATAACGCACATAATCATCGTTTCTAAATAGAGGAGCGACCAGAAGGTAATGGTAATGATATGAAACCCTTCTTTTACCATGAATAGCTGGCCGCCGAAGGAATGCAAGGAAAGGGTTTTTCTGCAGTTCCTGGTGAAAAGGCACAAAGCCTATCACTGTCATGTAGGTATACATGGAGCGCTATTTATGTTTTTAAAACATAAAGGTGCTCTTTTTTTGTTGTGCTTTTAGAAAAGATGAGGCAGTGGAGGATAAGGGGGAAAGAAACAATGGAAGCAATGATCAGGTTAAGAATGAGCGCTCATGATGCGCACTACGGTGGAGGTCTTGTGGATGGTGCCAGAATGCTGATGCTGTTTGGCGATGTGGCGACGGAGCTTCTCATCAGAAGAGATGGGGATGAAGGTCTCTTCAGAGCCTATGAAGAGGTGGAGTTTCTTGCACCGGTCTATGCCGGGGACTATATAGAAGCAGTGGGCAGAATCGTCAAGGAAGGAAAGACCTCGAGAAAGATGGAATTTGAGGCCAGAAAAGTCATCATTCCAAGGGGAGACGTGAATGAGTCCGCCTGTGATGTACTGGAAGAGCCCATCGTGGTATGCAGGGCAGTGGGCACCTGCGTCGTGCCGCTGGATAAGCAGAGAGGGGAAAAGAAATAATGGAGAAACTCATTATCACCGCAGCTATCTGCGGAGCGGAAGTGACAAAGGAGCATAATCCCCATGTCCCCTATACGGTGGAGGAAATCAGAAATGAGGCGAAAAAGGCCTACGAGGCAGGTGCATCCATCATTCATCTGCATGTTCGTGAAGATGATGGAACACCGACTCAGAGTAAAGAGCGCTACGAAGCCTGCATGAAGGCCATCAGAGAGGTCTGTCCGGATGTGATCATTCAGCCCAGCACCGGCGGTGCGGTAGGCATGAGTGCAGACGAGCGGCTTCAGCCGCTGGAACTTTCTCCTGAAATGGCGACCCTTGACTGTGGAACGCTGAATTTCGGCGGTGATGAGATCTTCGTCAATACGGAAAACATGATCATCGAATTCGCCGGGCGAATGAAAGAGCGAAGCATCAAGCCCGAATGTGAAGTCTTTGATAAGAGCATGATCGACATGGCGGTGAGACTCATGAAGAAGGGCCACATCGAAGCGCCTATGCACTTCAATCTGGTCATGGGAGTCAATGGCGGGATTTCAGGAGAGCCTAGAGATCTCATCTATCTTACCGAATCTCTCCCTGAGGGAAGCACCTTCACGGTTTCAGGCATCGGCAGAGTACAGCTTCAGCTCTCCACCATGGCGATTCTTCTGGGAGGCCATGTAAGAGTAGGCTTTGAAGACAATATATATCTTAAGAAGGGCCAGCTGGCAGAGTCCAATGCAGACTTTGTGAAAAGAGTCGTGGAGCTTTCAGCGATTCTCGGCAGAGAAGTGGCTACACCCCATGAGGCAAGACAGATACTGGGTATCAGTAAATAAGAACATTTGGAGGAAATGACAATGAAGAAAACAGGATGCAGATATGGAACTCACAGGGTCATCAGCCCCCAAGGGGTTCTGCCCCAGGCTGCAGTGAAGATCGATAATGATATGAACATCTATGACAATGAGATTCTGGTGGATGTCATCGCGCTGAATATCGACTCAGCAAGTTTCACGCAGATCGAGGAAGAAGCGGGACATGATACGGAGAAGATCGGCAGAAAGATCATGGAAATCGTAGAGGATCGCGGGAAGATGCAGAACCCCGTCACCGGTTCCGGTGGTATGCTCATAGGCACTGTAGAAGAGATCGGTGATGCGCTGAAAGAGAAGATCGACCTCAAGGTGGGAGACAGAATTGCAACACTGGTATCTCTGTCTCTGACACCCCTTAAGATCGAGAAGATCACAGCCATCAGAAAAGACATCGATCGTGTGGAAGTGGAAGCGAAGGCCATTCTCTTTGAATCCGGAATCTATGCGAAGCTTCCGGAGGACATGAATGAAAACCTGGCTCTTGCAGCGCTGGATGTGGCGGGAGCACCTGCCCAGGTGGCGAAGATGGTGAAGCCTGGAGACAGTGTGCTGATTCTAGGGGCCACCGGAAAGTCAGGCATGATGTGTGCCTATGAAGCCATGAAGAGGGTCGGACCCACAGGAAATGTCGTGGCTACGGATCTTCGCGAGGATACTCTGGAGATGCTTCTTGAGAACCGATTCTGTCATAAGGCCTTTGCCGGAGACGCCAGAAAACCTGTGGAGGTCATGAACAAGGCGCTCCAGGTGAACGGCGGCAGAGAATATGATATTGCCATCAATGTGGTGAATGTGCAGAACACTGAAATGAGCACCATTCTCCCCGTAAGAGACGGAGGGATCGTCTATTTCTTCTCCATGGCCACCAGTTTCACCAAGGCCGCGCTGGGCGCAGAAGGGGTAGGAAAAGATGTGACCATGGTTGTAGGAAACGGCTACACCAAAGGTCATGCGGAAATCACGCTGCAGGAACTGAGAGAGTCGGAAGCCCTGAGAAAGATTTTTGAAGAACTCTATGTATAGAAAGGAAGTATGTGATGAACAGATTTGCAGAGAATAACAGGAAAGAAATGTTTCCGGATGTGCCGGACGAGAAATGGAACAGCTGGCTGTGGCAAGTACAGAACCGTATTGAAACGGTGGAGGACCTGAAGAAATATCTGCCCCTCACCATAGAGGAGGAGGCCGGAGCGAGAAAAGCGACGAAATCCCTGAGAATGGCCATAACGCCTTACTATCTGACACTGATGGATAAGGAGAATCATAGAGACCCTGTCAGGCTTCAGGCAGTGCCATCGGCCATGGAGATTGTGAACTCCAGTGCAGATCTTATGGACCCGCTCCATGAGGATGAGGATTCACCAGTGCCGGGGCTTACCCACAGATATCCGGATCGAGTGCTTCTGCTGATCACCGATCAGTGCTCCATGTACTGCAGACACTGCACAAGAAGACGATTTGCCGGGCAGACGGACAGTCCCATGAGCAATGACCGAATCGATAGGGCCATCGACTATATAAGAAACACGCCAGGCATCCGTGATGTGCTTCTCTCCGGAGGAGATGCCCTGCTCATGAGCGATGCGAGACTGGAAGCCATCATAAAGAAGCTCCGCGCCATTCCTCATGTGGAGATCATAAGAATCGGCAGCAGAGTGCCTGTGGTCATGCCTCAGAGAATCACAGATGATCT
This sequence comes from Clostridia bacterium, assembly GCA_009930125.1. Classification (GTDB taxonomy): domain Bacteria; phylum Bacillota; class Clostridia; order Clostridiales; family Clostridiaceae; genus Proteiniclasticum. The sequence goes on from RZYZ01000010.1 coordinate 8,774, forward strand.
TGTGAATATGCTGAAGAAGTATCATCCCATCTGGGTGAATACCCATTTCAATCATCCTTCGGAAATCACGGATGAATCCAAAGCTGCCTGCGAAAGAATGGCCAATGCCGGAATTCCTCTCGGGAACCAGTCGGTTCTTTTAAAGGGCATCAACGACTGTGTTCACGTGATGAAGGAGCTGGTCCACGGACTGGTGAAGATCAGAGTAAGACCGTACTATATCTATCAGTGCGACCTTTCCATGGGACTGGAGCATTTCAGGACACCCGTTTCCAAGGGGATTGAAATCATTGAAGGGCTTCGTGGCCATACATCGGGATTCAGTGTACCGACTTTCGTTGTGGATGCACCAGGTGGCGGTGGAAAGATTCCTGTCATGCCCAATTACGTGATCAGTCAGGGCACCCATAAGGTGATTCTGAGAAACTTCGAAGGAGTCATCACCACCTATACGGAACCGGACACCTATGAGGAAACCTGTCAGTGTGAAGTGTGTCAGGGAAAGAGAAAAGTGGAGAACATCGGCATATCTTCTCTTCTCGAAGGAGATGCCATCAATATCGGAAACACTGAAGTGCTCCGCAAGGCCAGACCCTGACATGGAAAGGCTGTTTCATCTGTCTTCACTGGCCATCATGGGCATGGGGAAAAATACCGGAAAAACATCTTTTCTGAATCTCATCATCGAGGAAGCCAGAGTGCATCACAGAGACCGGACCCTTGCACTCACTTCCATCGGACGAGATGGGGAAGAAAGAGACCTGGTCACAAGGGGAGAAAAGCCGAAAATCTATGTCAGTGAAGGAACGCTCATCGCGACTTCCGAAGGTCTTCTCTCCCGGTGTGATGTGACCAGAGAAATCATGGAAAGCACGCCGATCTTCAGTGCCCTGGGCAGAATCATCATCTTCCGCGCACGCTCCGATGGTTTTGTCGAAATTGCCGGACCTTCCAGAAGCAGCGATCTTCTGGAAATCGAGAAGAGCATGCGAAGAATCCAGGAGGACTGTCTCTTCATCGTGGATGGGGCCTTGTCCCGGATGTCGTTTTCCACGCGAACCGAAGGAGCAGTGCTCTGCACGGGGGTGAGTGTCAGTCAGAGTCAGGACAGGATTCTGGAGAAGACGAGAAATGCGCTGAGCGCGCTGACCCTGCCGAAAACGGCGCATCAGCTTCCAGAGGAAGAAGGAAGAGCCTTTGTGAAAAGCGGGAACTGGAAGAGCGTTCACGGGGAACTGGCGCTTTCCCTGGGGAAGGAGATGCGGAAGGACCTGTCAGAGAATACAGAAGCCATCTATATAAAAGGAGCGGCAACAGACCAGCTTTTCGCGGAGCTTCTGGCCGATGAACACTTCAGAAACCTGGATGTCATCCTGGGGGATGGAACAAGGCTTTTGATCAGTTCTGAAATGATGGAGCGGCTTTCCAGAAGAAAGCTTTCCCTTCAGGTGGTGGAGAAGATCAGAGTCGAAGAGATCATCGTGAATCCCTATGATCAGGGTGGTTTTGAAGTGGATATTGAGAGGCTTATGGAAAGGATACAGAAGGAAACGGAAATTCCGGTGAAGAGCCTTCGCGTGCTAAAGGAGGGAAAGTGATGCATTTCAGCAAGAAAGAGAAGCAGGACATGGGCCTGAAATTCGTCATGGACCTGATCAGGACCGGGAGTCCATATGGAAAAGAATATAAAGGGAAGCTTTCCTTTTACGGAATAGAGAAGAAAGAAGCCCTTCTGAAGGAACTGGAAAGGACCAGAGATCTGAGAGACGCTCTGCCAGCTGTCAGAGAGAAGGCCGAGGAGCTGTTTCTCCTTCTCCATGAGCTTCGGGATATCCGAAACACCGTTCTGGCAGCAGAAGAAGGACTGGTTCTCAGTGAGCTGGATCTCTTCGAGCTGAAGTACTTTCTCAAAAGAATGCACAGGATTGAGGAAATCCGCTCGTCCCTCCTCGGTCAGGATCTGAAGATGGAGCGGCTGGATGTGCTGACAGGACTTCTTGATCCTGCGGATACGGGTCTATACACGTTTCATATCTATGACGAGTATGATGAGGTGCTTCGGGGCATCAGACAGGAGAAGAAAGAAATCGAGAAAAAGATCCGCTTCGCCGAAAACCTGGAGGAGAAAAATGCCTTTCTTGTCCTGAGAAGAAAGATCGTGGCAAAGGAAGAAGTGAAAGAATACGAAGTGAGAAGAATGCTGACGGAGCGCATCAGGCCTTATGTGAGGATTCTGCTTCGCAATATGAACATGCTCGGAGAACTGGATTTTCTTCTGGCCAAAGCGGTGCTTTCCGAAAAGCATCCCACCACCATGCCGGTGGTGGAGGAGGCGTGCTCCATCCACATGGTGGAAGGGTATCATCCCTATTTTGCGGAGTTTCTCAAAGGAAGAAACCGTGAATTTGCTCCCGTGACACTGGAAGTGAAAAGAGGGAGTACAGTGATCACCGGCGCCAACATGGGCGGAAAGAGCATCAGTCTGAAGACGCTTTTCCTCAACACGGTGCTGGTTCAGCTGGGCATTCTGCCCTTTGCACAAGAGATGAAGACGCCGATTCTAGGCACCATGCATCTGCTTTCCGTGGACCGGGAAAATCCCGACCAGGGACTTTCCTCCTTTGGGGGAGAAGTGGTGAAGATCACAGAAGTCATGGAGACCATGAATGAGATGCCATCTCTTCTGGTTCTGGACGAGCCTGCCAGAGGAACCAATCCTGTGGAAGGCATGGCCATTGTGGGCGGTCTTCTGAATTTCTTCAGAGATCGGCAGCATTTTCTGCTGGTCGCCACCCATTATGACATCAAGGGTCTAACGGGGATTCACCGGTATCAGGTAAGGGGACTAAGAGAGGTGGATCTGGACGATTACATCACAGAGGAGAAGGAAGACAGGCAGAAACAGATTGCGGATCTGTCGGATCTCATGGACTATACACTGGAAAAATGGGATGGAACACCCATTGTAGGAGATGCAGTGAAAATCGGAGAATTTCTGGGGTTCCAGGAAGAGCTTACAGCTGAAATCAAGAAACTACTGAAATAAGGGGATAACAAATGAGCAAAATCAGATTGGATTTCAATAAAGTGGATGAGGCGAGAAACCACGCTCGTGCCATCGCAGAAGACACGCAGAGATTTGTGGAGCTACATACCACTGTAACAGTGGAAAGAACGGTGCTGCGTCTTCTGGGCGTTGATGGGGTGAATGAGGACGGCGTGCCTCTGCCCAATGTGGTGGTGGATCACCTGAAGGAAAAGGGCGCTCTGGAAAACGGCGCCGCCTTCTACATAGGCAATGCCATGGCGGAGCTTTCACGCTCACCTCAGGAGATTGCGGAGGAAATCGCAGAAGGCAGACTGGACCTGACGAAGCTTCCGCTTCATGACCGGTTTGAAGTGGAAATGAAAGTGGAAGAGGTGGCCAGAGAAACGGTAAAGAAGATCAGGGACAACCGGAAGGAAAGAGAATCAAGGCTTGAAGAATATGGAGACAAGAGCGGACCCTACCTTTATGTCATCGTGGCCACCGGGAACATCTATGCGGATATCGTTCAGGCCAAAGCCGCTGCCAAGCAGGGTGCCGACATCATTGCCGTCATAAGGACCACCGGTCAGTCTCTTCTTGACTTTGTTCCCTACGGAGCAACCACCGAAGGATTCGGGGGCACCATGGCGACCCAAGAGAATTTCAGGCTCATGAGAGAAGCGCTGGATGAAACAGGAGAGGAGCTTGGCAGATACATCAGGCTCTGCAACTACTGTTCCGGTCTCTGCATGCCAGAAATTGCAGCCATGGGTGCGGTGGAAAGACTGGATGTGATGCTGAACGATGCCCTGTACGGCATTCTTTTCCGAGACATCAACATGAAGAGAACACTCATCGACCAGTACTTCTCAAGAGCCATAAACGGCTATGCTGGTGTCATCATCAATACGGGAGAAGACAATTACCTGACCACAGCAGATGCCTATGAGGAGGCTCATACGGTGCTAGCATCGCAGTTCATCAATGAACAGTTTGCACTGATGGCGGGTCTTCCGGAAGAGCAGATGGGACTGGGGCATGCCTTCGAGATGGACCCGGAGATGAAGAACGGATTCCTCTATGAGCTGGCACAGGCGCAGATGGCCAGGGAAATCTTCCCCAAGGCACCGCTGAAGTATATGCCTCCGACGAAGTTCATGACAGGAGACATCTTCAAAGGCCAGGTGCAGAATGCCCTCTTCAACATGGTGACCATCATGACGGGGCAGAAGCTCCATCTTCTGGGTATGATGACCGAAGCCATTCATACACCTTTTCTGTCGGACCGTGCTGTGGCCATTGAGAATGCATCCTACATCTTCAACACCATGGAGGATTTCGGAAACGAGATCGAGTTCAGACAAGGCGGCATCATAGAGAAAAGAGCGGAAGAAGTACTTTCGGAAACGGTGAAGCTTCTGGAAGACATCAGAAAGGAAGGACTCTTCAGAACCATTGAAATGGGTAAGTTCGCAGCCATCAAAAGACCTCAGGATGGCGGTAAAGGTCTGGATGGAGTTGTGAAAAAGAGCAGCACATACTATAATCCTTTCTTTGAACTGTTACTGGAAGGGGGAGCGAACTGATGAGCAGCGGATTATACAATACGCAGAAAATCAATCTGGATGAAAAACTAGACCTCACAAAGGTGAAGCCCTATGGGGATACCTTGAATGACGGGAAAGTGCAGATTTCATTCACACTTCCGGTGCCGGACGGGGACCGCGGTGTGGAAGCGGCGAAGCAGCTGGCCAAGAAAATGGGACTACTGGATCCACTTGTGGCGCATCATAAAGCTCTGGATAAGGAATTCACCTATTTTGTGGTCTATGGAAGCCTCATGCACAGTGTCAACTACGAAGAGATTCATGTGGAGTCTGTAGGTGGAGACGTCATGGACATGGAGGAGGTCAATGACTTCATCAGGGAGAACATCGGAAGGAAAATCACGATTCTTGGGGCATCCACTGGAACAGATGCGCATACGGTGGGCATTGATGCCATCATGAACATGAAGGGCTTCGCAGGACACTATGGTCTGGAACGTTATGAAATGATCGAAGCCTTCAACATGGGCAGTCAGGTCACCAATGAAGAGTTCCTGAAGAAAGCAGTGGAGATGAAAGCGGACGTGCTTCTGGTTTCCCAGACTGTGACGCAGAAGAATGTGCACATCGACAACCTTGTCCACCTGGTGGAGCTTCTGGAAGCGGAAGGCTTAAGAGATAAGGTGGTACTGATCTGCGGAGGTCCAAGAATCAGTCATGAGCTGGCCAAGGAGCTGGGCTATGATGCCGGATTCGGACCAGGAAAATATGCGGACGATGTGGCAACCTTCGCGGTACATGAAATGATGGAGAGAGGACTTGTCTGAATAAGTGTTTAAGAGGATATCAGCAGGATATCCTCTTAAATTTTGGCTCTGTATGAGAATAGTGTTGAAAATAAGCCATCAAAAAAGGGATTAAATTTGAATCCCTTTTTTGATGCTTCAATTGATTTTTATAATATTACTTAATGATGTTTTTTTCAAAATGTTAATATAAAGAAAGTTCAACAAATAAACTTGTTACTTAAAATCAGACAACTCCAGTTGTAGTTTATCATTTAATTCTGTATTTACCCATTCTTTTGCTTCCGTAATATCAATCCTGTTAGAAGTGGCTGAGTCGCTTCCATCTGGATTATTACTGTAAATTACTTCAATCTCTTGAGAATAATCACTCTGAGAGATAGGAACATCAAACCAAATAATTTCACCATTATTGAAAGAACCATCTTCCTTGTAAGTGGAGAAATCACTGAAAGGTAACTCTTCCATATAAACCCTAATACTTATATATCGAATATTGTCAATCTCACCAATTTCGACTGAAATTCCTTCACCATGTTTTTCAGCAGTCTTTTCTTTATTAGTGCATCCAAAAAGCAATAATACGGCTAATAACATTACAATAATTCTTTTCACGCTACACCTCCTACATAATAATCTTTTTTACTGAACCAGTGCTTATATATAAACTGGCCCCCTTCCTTGAAAATCTTTGATTCTGATATTGCAATTCGATGAGTGAGCATGTATTAAAAGCTGCTTGCCTTTCAAAGCTCTTTTCTCGCTCTTGAAAAACTCCAGCCATTTAAACCAGTACAGATAATTGGCTAAATACTTGGTTGATACGCCTTTGGATTTCTGTATCCAACTTCTTAGATTGCTATGTAAGGCATTGATGTTCTGGATGTGATATATGCCTTCTTTGAACTTACCGTTCTTTATTTGAACAAGTGATACACCGTTTTTATTTGCATAGGTTTTGTAGCTGCTCAGGGAATCAGTGCACATAATTGAGTCTTCTTCGATTCTATCATTAAAAAGTTTCTCTAAATGTGTATAGCTCATTCTTCCTTTGCAAGTCAATTCAGTGATGATATTACCCACTCTGTCTTTTGCACAGACAACGCAAACAAGCTCAGAAGATATTCCTCGCTTCCTTTTGACTTTAGAGCTGTTTTTACCCTTTAGCCCACGATTTCGGGATGTGCGTGGCATCTTGAATGCCTTGCTCTTTTTGTGATTCCCCTTGAAGGATTCTCTGAAAAACAGCTCATCTACTTCTACGACTCCACCTACGCTGCCAGCACCAATAAAAGCACGAAGTGCATCCAATATTTTATGTCTCCAGAAGAAAGCAGTGGTAGGGTTGATTCCTACTTCATCTGCTGTCTGGCGGATGGAATATCCGTTAATCATGCACTTTGCGAAATGCAACCATATATCTACATCATACCTGCTGTTATGCTTTGGTGACAATGTAAAATCCGTAAATGTTTTCCTGCAAGACTTGCAGATGTATCTTTGTTTGTTTTTGTATTTACCATACCTGGAAACTTCTTCATGAGCACAATGTGGACAGACTTTCCCCTTGGAGAATCTGGACTCCTTGATGTTGTTAGTGATTTCCTTTGATACTGCACCAAAAGTAATTACTTCTTCCAGATAACTTAGTATCTCTTCTTTTTGTGCATAACCTAAAGAATGTATATCTTTCTTTATAGATTCAATGGTTGGCATAGGGATACCTCCGTCCATGTTTATATATATTATATGATATTTCACGAAAGTATTCCATTTTCAACATAGGTTTCATACAGAGCCTAAATTTTGGCCATTTATTCCAAAAAAATAAGACAGACTCCTTTTTTATGGAGCCTGCCGATGTATACTTATTCAATTTTTCATTTATGTCTTCTGATACTTCTCACGAGCAATTTGTTTCATTTCAATTTATACCATAGTAGAATTCTAGTTTCTTTACTTCATGGCCAGATCTTCTGCTCTATGCGTATCTAAGGATTCGTTTTCCATGTCTGATGTTCCCATCGGACTCACATCCTTTTCGTTATTTGGATGTCTGGCATCCATGTTTTTCTTATATTCAGTATAGCAGAATTCAGACAAAATTGGAATAATTATACGCATTCATAACCGAATATTCACAAAATGAAATAACTATGCAAAGAATCGTAAAAGTCCATGAACGAAAAACCAGTGTATAGATGGAGATCAATTCATCTATACACTGGTTTACTATTTCCTGTAAGGATCGTAAAAGTCCTGTTCTTCGCCATTGGTGAGAATCATGGGACCATTTTTCGTCACCACCACGGTGTGCTCAAACTGATACACGTAATTCCCGTTGGGGGTTTTCAGTGTCCACCCGTCCGGATATTCCTCTACATAATCATCCTTTTCCGTGATGAAGGTTTCGATGGCCAGAACGTGTCCTTCTCTGATAAGAGAAGCGCCTCTTCTTTCGTTGTAGTTGAAGATGTTTTCTGGATTGTCATGAAGGGTTTTTCCTACTCCATGACCGGTGAGGTTCCGGATCACATTGAATCCATGGTTCTGGGCTTCGTTGTATACGGCTCTGCCGAGATTGTTGGACATGGTGCCCGGCATGGCTTTCTCAATGGATTTGTACATGGCGTTTTTCGCTGTTTCCAGCAGCTTCCGGTTTTTATCAGTGACGGGTGGAATATTGATGGTGAGTCCGGTATCTGCAAAAAAACCGTTTTTGGAAGCTGATACGTCGATGTTCACCTTATCGCCTTCCTTGAGTACGTATTCGGAAGGGATACCATGGGCTACCACATCATTAACACTGATGCAGGTATAACCTGGAAAATCATATTCTCCCATGGGTGCGGATTCCGCGCCATGTTCTTCAAAAATCCTTTTGGCGATGAGATCCAGTTCCAGTGTGGTGATGCCCGGTTTTGTCTCCTTCGCCATGGCATCTCTAGCCAGGGCGCAGATCCTGCCGATCTCTTTCAGGGCCTCTAAGTCTTTTTCATTCTTTACTATCATAATTTATCACTCCTGTTTCTATTATAGGACTTATTTCATCTCTTGAAAAATAAAACTTCATATGAATTCACCGAATATATTACAAAATTTAGAAAAAGAGAAGCCTGATTATAGAAAATACTCAGAAAATTTGATATGATGAGAGAGTAGTTAAAGGTTTTCATAAGGAAAACAAATCATACAGCAGGAGGACATGATATGTATATTAAAGAGTACCGTATCAAAAATTTGCGCAATGTCGGAATAATCGGCCACAGTGGCACTGGAAAGACATCTTTGGCTGAAGCACTTCTTTATTATACCAAGTCAACAGACAGACTTGGCAGAGTGGAAGACGGAACAACAGCGACAGACTTTGACTCTGAAGAAAAGAAGAGACAGATTTCACTCCAGGCTTCTGTGGCTCCTTTCACCTATAATGACATCAAATTCAACTTGGTGGACGTTCCTGGATTCTTCGATTTTGTGGGAGAACAGATTCAGGGTATGAGAGCCGTTGACGTGGCGACAATTGTAGTGTCCGCAGCTTCTGGAATTGAAGTTGGAACCGACAAGGCGTGGGAGTACTGTAACAAGATCAAGCTTCCTAGAACCTTCTTCATCAATAAACTGGACAGAGACCACACTGATTTTGATAAGGTCTTTGCACAGCTGAAAGAAAAATATGGTATGAGTGTAGTACCGATACAGTATCCTGTGGGGAAAGAAGACAGTTTCCGTGGAGTGATCAATATCATCTCCAACAGAGCCAGAATTCATGACCCTAAGACCCTTGAAATGAAAGAAGCTCCTGTTCCAGAGGAGTTAGTTGATAAAGTAGCTGAACTGAGAGAAATGATAGTGGAATCCGTGGCGCAGACCGACGAAGTGCTTCTGGAGAAATATTTCGGTGGAGAAGAGCTTACGGAGCAGGAAATCTATGATGCACTGATCAAAGGATGCGCATCCGGAGACATCGCACCGGTAACCTGCGGAAGTGCGACCAAGGTCATCGGTATGACCACACTTCTGGAAGACATGATTGAATGTTTCCCTACACCAGAGTATGCGATTCCTCAGAAAGCCGTGGTGGTTGACTCCGGAGAAACCGAGTTCATCAGTCTTTCTGAAGACAAACCCTTCTCCGGATTTGTGTTCAAAACCATAGCAGACCCCTTTGTGGGCAAGATTTCCCTTTTCAGAGTCATCACAGGTCACATCAGACCTGATACGCCTGTATTCAATACCAATCAGGATAAACCTGAAAAAATCAATACACTGATCTTCCTGAGAGGAAAGAATCAGATTCTCACCGACAAGGTCATCGCAGGAGATATCGGAGCCGTCACAAAGCTTCAGCATACGAAAACAGGTGAAACCATCTGCGATCCAGCCTTCAAGGTGATCTACGACAAGTTCAACTTCCCGACTCCAACCATGACCATGGCTGTGGTGCCGAAGGCTAAGGGCGACGAAGACAAGATTTCATCAGGGCTTCAGAGACTGGTGGAAGAAGATCCCACCTTCACTATGGAAAGAGACAAGGAAACAGCTGAAATACTGATTTCAGGACAGGGAGACACCCATCTTGACATTCTGGCATCCAGACTGAAATCCAAGTTCGGTGTAGATGTTGAGCTGAAGAGGCCAAGAATTCCTTACAGAGAAACCATCAAGAAGAGATCCGATGTGCAGGGTAAACACAAGAAGCAGTCCGGTGGACATGGCCAGTACGGCGATGTGAAAATCATCTTCGAACCTCGTCAGGACGGTGAAGAGGATCTACTGTTTGTGGATAAGGTTGTCGGTGGAGCTGTACCAAGAAACTACATTCCAGCGGTGGAAAAAGGTCTCAGAGAATCCATCGTGGAAGGCGTTGTGGCAGGATATCCTGTCATCAAGCTTCAGGCTACGCTGTATGATGGAAGTTTCCATGCGGTGGACTCTTCTGAAATGGCCTTCAAGGTTGCAGCCAATCTGGCCTTCAAGAAAGGAATGGAAGAGGCATCACCTGTACTTCTTGAACCGATCATGAAAGCCAGCATCATCATTCCTGATGATTACATGGGTGACATCATGGGGGATATCAACAAGAAGAGAGGAAGGGTACAGGGCATGGAGCCCGTGGATGGAAAGCAGATGGTTATAGCGGAAATTCCGCTTTCTGAAATGCAGACCTATGCCACAGACTTAAGGTCCATGACCCAGGCCAGAGGCGACTTCTCCATGGAATTTGCTAGATATGAGGAAGTTCCTCCAACTGAAGTACCGAAAATCATCGAAGAGACCAAGAGGTACAGAGAAGAAAGAGAATAGAGAAAAGTAAGTGGTTATCAGGTGGAGGAGCTCATGAATACGAGCTTCTCCACTTTTTCACGTTCAATCATGTTTCAGAAGATAGATGTCTACAGTTGTCAGTATTGCACACTCGACTTATAACCAGAAGTAAGGATCCAGATGAGAACTGGATCTACCTGAAGCTGATGAATATATTTTTTGAAAATGCACTGATACAGTGTACAATAAATATGACATTACTATAGTACAGAATACGGCTACAGAATACGGTTGAATAATTTGAAACATGAAAAATGAGATTGATTCAATTTTAGGAGGCATCTATGGAAAAAGACAGAGTACTTATCTTCACTAGAATTCTTTTTGTGCTGTTTGCTGCTGGAACAATAATTTCTATGGTTATTGTTTATAGCGATGAAGATGGCGGAATGGCTTATTATTTTGTCCTTGGTTACGTGTTTCTGGCTTTCTTCATTCTTCTGTATACACCCATCGTTACGGTTATGAATTCAAGAAAACTGAAATGGACTGAAATGAGAAAGAGGATTCTCAGATTTTCTGTTTTCTTTATTCTTTTCAGCATTTTGAACGTAGGGTTTGATTATGTGATCAGACCTGCTGATATAGATGCATTTCGTGTTTTTTCAAACGCTTTCGGGGTGTCTTTTGGAATCTCATTCATGGATGTCTTGTTTTTGAGGAAGATAGCATCCTCTAAGCAATCAGATTCAAAATAAACAGGTGGATTGGAACAAAAGAACACAAAGGCATTTATAGTACTGGCATGATTCAGATATCTTTATAAACAGAGAGCGGCGATATCATCTCTTTCAGCGATTAAAATTACAGCCTCTCGTAGGTCCTATCCTTCTGTCATGCTATAATAATAACAAATGAAATAAAGTTTAAACGGAGGATCATCATGAAAAAATATGTTATCGGTGTGGATCTTGGAGGAACCAAGATCACCACAGCCATCAGTGACCTCACTGGAAAAATCATAGAGAAGACAACACTTGCCACAGGTTCTCATTTAGGAGAAGAGGTGGTGATGGAAAGAATTTTCGAATCCATCTCCATGGTGCTGGAAGCATCCCAGCTGAATGCGGATGAAGTAAGAGCCATCGGAATCGGATCACCAGGTCCTCTGGATTCTGAAAAAGGAACAATCATCACTACACCCAACCTCCCATTCAAGAACTATAATGTAGTGAAGCCCATTGAAAGAAAGTTCGGTATCAAGACTTATCTGGATAATGATGCCAATGCTGCAGCCATCGGAGAATATACCTTCGGAGCAGGCAAGGGGACAAAGCACATGCTCTATGTCACTGTCTCCACAGGAGTAGGCGGAGGAGCGGTTCTTAATGGAAGACCCTACAGAGGAAACACTTCCAATGCTCTGGAAGTAGGACATATGACCATCGAGCCATTCAGCAGGCATCAGTGCAACTGCGGAAAATTCGGGGATCTGGAAGCGCTGGCTTCCGGTACTGCTATTGCGAAAAGAGCCAAGGAAGCGGTTCAGGAAGGCAGAGAGACTTCTCTGAAGAATGTGGATACCATCACAAGTTATGAAGTGCATCAAGCCTATCTTGAAGGAGATGAGGTGGCTATTGAGATTCTGGAGAATGCGTTCATGTATATGGGCATCGGGCTTGCGAATCTCATCGTCAATTTCGATCCTGAAGTCATCGTCATCGGTGGAGGGGTATCAAAAATCGGAGACCTGTTCTTTGACAAGATCAAGGAAGAGGCTAGAAAGAGAAGCTTTGATTTCATGTTTGATGCCACCAGAATCCTTCCAGCGGAGCTGGGTCAGGAAGCGGGCGTTGTAGGTGCTCTGGCACTGGCGCTCATTGAGAGTGAAGAGAAATAGCCGGCTTTCACTAAGATCTGTTTCAGAGACTTCCAGTCATCCATGGTGACTGGAAGTCTCTTTTCAGTAAGAAGGATGGACTCAAGCGATATTCATAAACAGTTTCAAGGGAATAATTGTTTTGTGAATGGTTTGTATTATGATAGAATAGACTGGTTAGAAAAATCAGGCAGGTGAAAGAGTATGCTAAACCTCTATATAACAAGACACGGAGAAACAAAATGGAATACGGAAGGCAGGCTGCAGGGCTGGCTGAATTCACCCTTGACGGAAAAGGGAATCAGGCAAGGGCAGCAGCTGCATCAGGCTGTGAAAATGTATGATATCCAGAAAATCTATTCCAGTCCCAGCGAAAGAGCACTGAAGACCGCCATTTCCGCCAAAGGGAAACTGGATGTGGAAATAGAGCTCATGGATGAGCTGAAGGAAATGAACATGGGACAGTGGGAAGGAAAAACCCTGGATCAGATTAAGGAAAGAGAACCGGAGAATTTCGAGAACTACTGGCTGAGACCCCATCTGTTTGTGAAGAACACAGGGGAGAATTTTGATGAAATGCTCGCACGTACCAGGAAGGCCCTGAATAGAATCGTGAAGGAGAATCCAGCGGGAAATGTGCTTATCGTGACCCATGGGGTGACGCTGAAAGCCCTCATGAGCCACTTCTCTTCGGAAGGATTCATCAAATTCTGGACGAAGCCCGTGGTGGAGCAGGCAAGTATTTCCATGGTCAGAGTAGAAGACCTGGACAAAGGGGAAATCCTTCTTTACGGAGACACCAGACATTTTGAAGAGATGGAGATGAGAGAATGAATGCTGAAATCATGGCAGTGGGAACAGAACTGCTACTAGGAGACATCATCAATACCAATGCCCAGTATCTGGCCAAGGAGCTGGCTCTGCTTGGCATCGGCATCTACAGGCAGACCACCGTGGGAGACAATGAGGAGAGACTGAAAAAGGCTCTTTCAGAAGCGCTGAAGGAATCAGAAATCATCATCACCACTGGAGGCCTGGGGCCAACACCGGATGACATCACAAAGGAAGTATCCGGAATGGTTCTTGGAAAAGAGCTTGTTCTGCATGAACCTTCCTATGAAGTGATCCTGTCCTACTTCAAGCACAATGACAGAGCCATGGCCAATGGC
>RZYZ01000158.1 GCA_009930125.1 Clostridia bacterium
AGTATTCCTCCACCGTATCCTTGTAGGAACCTTCCGATTGGAAATCCACCTTCACCACATCAGAGCCTTCCATCTTCACATGGGTCTTTCGGAAAACGCCTTTTTCAAATCCGTTGGTCACTCCGTCATCGTCATAGAGCGTCATCTCCCGGTCCATGCCAGGCGCCAGAATGAGATGCAGCTTTGTCACCGCATCCTTTTCCATGCTCAGCAGCTGATTCTTCGCCATGGGGATGATGGCCCCTTCGCGAACAAACATGGGGATCGTTTCGATGCTTACAGGGATGGTGATGGTCTGACCGCCTTCATGGCAGGCATAATTGTCATTCCAGTCATACCATCTGGTGCCTTCAGGAAGATAGACTTTCTTGGAAGATGCTCCCTTCTCCACCACATTGGAGACCAGAAGGTCTCTGCCGAACATGAAGTTGAAGCTCTCATCATACACCTTTTCATCCTCCTGGAACTCATAGACCAGGGGACGCATGATTGGTGCACCGAACCTCGATGCCTCATATTCCAGAGCATAGAGATAGGGTGCAAACCGGTAGCGAAGAAGCATAGCGTCTCTGATAAGATCCTTGGACCCCTCATACATCCAGGGCTCCGTCACCGTGTTGTCGTTGCTTGCGGAATGGATGGAGAATCTGGGCTGGAACACGCCGTTCTGAACCCATCTTATCAGAAGCTCCTCTTCCGGTGCAGGTCCTGCAAAGCCGCCGATATCCGCTCCTTCATTGGGCTGGCCGGAAAGGCCCATGCCCGTGATGATGGGAATATTGTATTTCAGGCTTTCCCAGCTGGTGTAGTTGTCTCCGCACCAGGTCTGGGCATACTTCTGGATACCTGCGCTGCCGCTTCTGCAGACCACATAGGGACGCACGTTCGTATCGTGCTCCTTCACCGCATCCACCGCAATCTTGCACATGATGGTGCTCATGAGCGGCTTCAGCTGGCCTAAGCTGCCGCCTTTGCCCTCATAATCACAGGAGGCGTCCTTATCCAGGATGCTGTCGTATTCACAGTTGTCGTTCCAGATGGAATTGGTCCCCTTGGAGATAAGACTGTCGATCATGTAGTCCTTCCAGACCCGACGGGCACTGTCCTTCGTGAAGTCCCAGAAGGCGCCTTCTCCACCCCACCATCTGCCGGTGGCGATGTCTTTTCCAGCACTGTCTTTCACAAATACATCATTCTTGATGAAGTCTCTGAAATAGGGATGTTCCAGAAGAATCCCCGGCTTGATGTTGGGCACATTCTGCGCTCCCTTCTCGTTCATGGCCGCAAAATAGGCGACAGGGTCCTTAAACCGCTCATGATTCCAGGTGAAGACGCATCTTCTGCCCTCCTGACTGGTATAGCCTGAAGAAAGATGAAATCCGTCGATGGGGAAGCCTTCCTCCTTGATGGTGTCGATGAAATCCAGCACCGCATCGTCGCTGTCCTTTTCCAGTTCCGGATAGAACATGGAGGAACCCTGATAACCCAGTGCTCTTTTAGGCAGCAGCATCGGTCTTCCCGTCAGGAAGGTATAATTGTCCACGATTCTTTTCAGGGTATTGCCCCCGACGAGAAAGAGATCGATGTCTCCACCATCTGCCTGCCAGTAGGTATATCGGCTCCAGTAATTGCTCTTTTCACAGCCCATGTTGAACACGGATTCAAAGAAGTTGTTGTAGAATAGCCCTACCACCTTCTTCGTTTCCCGGTTCAGTCTGATGTAGAAAGGGATGTGCTTATAGAGCGTATCCATCTTCTGGGCATCATAGCCCATGGCATCGGTGGCCCGCTGCCGGATGAAGGCCTTGTTCTTGTTGAGTTCTCCACCCTTTTCGCCGAATCCGTAGAAGCACTCCTCTTCAGCAAGCATCCTGCTGTAGTGATTGATCCGGTTGTTACTATCCTTGATATAGGGGGTTCCCTCCAGATCGCTGTAGAGAAGGGTCCCTTCTCTGTCATAGAGTCTGATGCCAAAAGGGTTTTTCCCAAGCTCCATGGTCAGCTGACGCGTTTCGAAGAGAATCTTCTCCTCTGTTTCCGTGATGACAGGAATCACCGGCTCCAGACGGGTTCTCTCCTCCTTGAGGAAGTCATCCAGTCGGTCCGCCCAGGCTGTGGCGGAGAGAATGTAGGATGCTTCATCTTCCTCTTCTTCAAAGGAGGTTCTCACCCTGACGATTTCATCGGTGAGAAATACCACCTTCATGGTGGAGCAGTTGGTGCGAATGAGGGTGATGCCCTTCTCCGTCTTCCGCTCTATGTATTCTTTCGTTATCTTCATATCTTACCTCTCGTTATCTCATTACTAAGTACTTTCATCCCTTAATTGATGCCTAGAAAGAAGGAATCAGTCCGAACACATATGGAATCCATAGGGACAGGGCTGGTATATAGGTCACCAGCAGCAGTGCCACCACCATGGCCGCAAAGATCGGAATGATGTATCTGGTGACGCCTTCGATGGACACCTTACCGACACTGCATCCCACAAAGAGACAGGATCCCACCGGTGGGGTCACTGAACCGATACCCAGATTCAGAATCAGCATGATTCCGAAATGAACGGGACTCATACCGATGCTTCCGATGATGGGCAGGAAAATCGGTGTGAAGATGAGCACTGCAGGTGTCAGATCCAGGAACATACCCATGACCAGAAGGAACAGGTTCATGATCAGAAGCAGCACATACTTGTTGCTGGATGCGCCCATGATCATTCTGCTGATAGCAGCAGGAATTCCTGAATAGGACATGACATAGGACATGATGGTGGATGCTGCGATGAGAAACAGAATCGTCGCGGAACTGATCATGGTGTCTGCCAGGATCTCATAGAGATTCTTCAGATTCAGTTCCTTGTAGAGGAATCCGAGTAGTCCGCAGTAGAGAACCGCAACGACACCCGCTTCTGTGGGGGTGAACCATCCGGCAAGAATACCCGCCATGACGATGATGACCGCCAGTAAGGATGGAATCGCATCGATTAGCACCTTCAGTGGAGAATCGACCTCTTTCACCATGGACTTCTTGTATCCCTTCTTTGCCGCCATGATGATGGCAACCGTGAGGACACTCAGTCCCAGTATGAGCCCTGGAATATATCCGGCCATGAAGAGGGCAGCAACGGATACACCACCAGCGGTGATGGAATAGAGAATCAGCGGACCACTGGGTGGAATGATGATTCCTGTGGGGGCTGAGCAGATATTCACAGCAGCAGAGTAATTGGGGTCATAGCCTTCTTCTCTCTCCAGAGGGCTCATGATGCTGCCCATGGCGGAAGTGGCTGCCACAGAAGAACCGGAGATGGCGCCGAAGAACATGTTCGCCAGAACATTGGTAGCTGCAAGATAGCCAGGGATCCATCCCACAACCAGTCTTGCCAGTCTCACCAGTCTCTGGGCAATGCCACCCTTGTTCATGATGTTACCTGCCAGCGTGAAGAACGGCAGCGCAAGAAGCGCAAAGGAGTCAATGCCCGAGAACACACGCTGCGCAGCGGTGATCGCGAATACGGACGGATCAAAACTGAAAAATGCCGTAATGATGGATGCGATTCCGATGCCAACGGATATTGGCACGCCGGAGAACAGCATCACAAAAAAGATTCCGAATAATATGAGTGTTGCCTGTATGACCATTAGTTCTCCTCCTTACTCTTTCTGCTCATCAGAAAGGCCTGATAATACTTCAGCGCTCTGGCCAGTACGATGAAGATTCCTGAAATCGGTAGAATCATATACAGATACTTGAACGGAATCTGCATGACAGAGGAAGTGTTGGTGGCATTGAAGGCCATCTTTGAACCGCCATAGACGAAAACATAGATGACGAAGAAGAGAATCATGGATTCAATGAATACCATCAGAACCTTTTCCTTCTTTCCTGTGGCCTTCTTCTTAAAGAGGTCCAAAGTCAGGTGCTTGTCTTTATAGAAACAGTAGGCCGAACCGATCATACTTGCCCAGATCAGCATGTATCGCATGAACTCTTCAGTAAAAGTGGACGGATCCTTCAGGATCCATCTGGTGAAGATCTGCCAGGTTCCACCTACCACCAGTGAGAACATGGCTGCCGCCATGACGGCTTTCATGATGGTATCGATGGTTTTATCAATATTCTTCATAGTTGTTTACTCCTTCGATTGGTATAAAATCGCTGAATCGCTGTTTTTAAAAAGGAAGGTTCAGCTGCATCAGCATGCAGCCTTCCCTTCCCTTATTCATTCTTCTACTTTACTGCGTCACGGATCTTCTGAACTACTTCGAATACCTCAGGGCTCTCCGTTTCCAGATTCTCGTAGATCGGCTGCACTGCATCCTGGAATGCCTTGATGTCCACATCTCTGACCAGCTCTACACCAAACTCGTTCGTAGCTTTCTCAAGGACTTCATCTTCGAAGTTCTTCCATCTGGTCTTGTAGCTGTCGCTGGCTTCCACAGCCGCTTCCTTGATTGCACTCTTCTGCTCTTCTGTCATGGCATCCCAGACTTTAGCTGAAAGCACAACGATGTCAGGGATTCTGGAATGTTCATCAAAGGAATAAAACTTGGCCACTTCACCATGGTCTCTCAGTGCTGTGACATTATTTTCCGCACCGTCGATGACCCCCTGCTGCAGTCCTGTATAGATATCGCTATAACCCATGACTGTTGCAGAGCCGCCCAGCGCGTCCATCATGTCGATGGCGATCTGTGAGTCCATGGTACGAATCTTAAGACCCTTGAGATCTTCTGGTGTTCTGATGGGTGTATCCTTTGTGTAGAAGGATCTTGAACCGGAATCCAGCCATGTCAGGCCGATGAATCCATCACCGGATGTGCTGGAGAAGATATCCTGTGTGATTTCTCCATCCATGACACTGTAGTAATGATCCTGATCGTCGAATACATAAGGCACGGAATAAGCATTGTACTGTGCACTGAAGTTCCCAAGAGTGGAAGCAGATACCTTTGCCATATCCAGAGCATCGTTCTGAATCTGTGAAATCATATCTGTTTCGCTTCCAAGGGTACCATTAGGGAAGATCTGAACGGTGACTGTTCCATCTGTCTTCTCCTTCACCTTCTCGGCAAAGTCGGACAGCTCCAGGTGAACTGCGTGGTCTTCGGCAAGATTGTGTCCCAGCTT
>RZYZ01000546.1 GCA_009930125.1 Clostridia bacterium
CCGGTGAAAGAGAACAAGAACGAAGTCGTAGAATTCGAAATGATAATAGAAAGGTAGGAAAAACAACATGGATATCAATAATTTCCAGTTTTCAGATGGCATCACCATGTCCATCTTCGCCATGCTCGTGGTTTTCCTCATCCTTGTACTCCTGCAGATGATCATTTATTCTTTCAAGTTCCTGCCACAGGATCTGAATGGAAAGAATAAAGCAGTGGCAGCGGCACCAGCGGCGGCTCCTGTACATCAGGATAACGATGAAGAAGAGAGAATGGTTGCGATGCTGACCGCATCTGCACTGGCCAAAGAAGAGTATCAGGGTAATGTCAAAGTAAAATCCATAAAGAGAATAGGGTAAGGAGATAAATAAATGAAAACATACAAGATCACCGTTAACGGAAAAGTATATATGGTAGAAGTAGAGGAAGCAGGAGCCAATGAGACCGCTTCAGCTCCTGTGAACGCACCAGCTGCACCAGCTGCTGCATCACCACAGTCCTCCGATGAAAAAATCGAAGCACCGATCCAGGGAACCATCATGTCCGTAAAGGTCGCTCCAGGACAGGCCGTAAAGAAGGGTCAGGTTCTGGCGATTCTGGAAGCCATGAAGCTGGAAAATGAAATCGTGTCCCCATTTGACGGAACCGTATCCACTGTTCAGGCAAAAGACGGACAGGTCGTGGATAGCGGCGCTCTTCTTATGACCATCGCAACGAAGTAGGTGGCATAAATGTTAGAAATACTAAGCGAATTTTTTGCCAGTAGCGGAATCATGCAGCTGAACGGACAAGCCCTTCTCATGATCGGCATATCTCTGTTTTTCCTCTACCTCGGCATTTATAAGAAATACGAACCTTACCTGCTCATCCCCATCGCCTTCGGTATGCTTCTGGTGAATCTTCCAGGCAATGGACTGATGGAAGAAGGCGGTCTTCTGAGACTGCTCTACATGGGTATCGAGTACGGAATCTATCCTTCTCTGATCTTCCTGGGTGTCGGAGCCTCCACAGACTTCGGTCCCCTC
>RZYZ01000547.1 GCA_009930125.1 Clostridia bacterium
GCCTTGAAAGTACGGAAAACCAGATGGTCTGGCTCGGAGAACAACTTCTGAGCGGAGGGAGATTCGCTTCACCCGAAACCATTAAACGGGGTATTTGCAAAACAACCGCCGAAGAAATACAAAATATACTTCAGCAGATTCTCTCACCGGAGCGCTACAACCTGACCATTGTAGGCTCACACCAAAACTCAGAATCTTTGAGGAATATCCTTCAGAAATCAGCCTAGCGGGATAGATGATAACAAGATTCTGACCGGGCCTGAGCGGCCCCCATTACTCCATTTTATAGATCCTCTCCATCAGCCGCCACTTCTCCTCTGCAGAAGCATCAGCTGAGGCCCTCTGAAATTTCGAAACCGTTGCCTCCCACTCAGCCTGACGCGGCAGTGAGCCCAGTTTCTTCATCGCGGCATCATGATCAAAATCAGGTTCTGTATCCATAATCATGAAAAGCGTCGTCCCCAGAAGGTAAATCTCCATATCCAGAATTCCAACCGCTTTCATCCCCTCGGAAATCTCGGGCCACGTCACTCCTGAAGAGTGAAGCCGGCAATACTCGGCGATGAGTTCAGGGTCATTCTTGAGCTGGAGTGTCTTGCAATAGCGCTTATAAGGCTTCATAAAATTATCTCTTCTTTCACAAATCAAGGTTGTTTCCAGGTAATAGCCATCGCATCACCCAAACCTTCACTTTCCGCCGGAAGCCGCTCGGTATTGGGAATCGTCTTCAAGATAGTCGTCATGGCATCTTTCTTCTTTTCAAGTTCTTCGAAATACCGCGCCATCATGCTGCGGAAGCGCACCGCACCACTGAGGCAGAGAAATCCACCAGTTCGCAAAAGGGGCCAAAGTGTCTGGAGATAATCTTCGTTGCGGTCACGGTCTGCATCGAGAAAGATCAGATCAAAATTTTTCTTTAGCGCCTTAACTTCCTGATGTGCATCTCCTTCCAGGCAAGTCACGATGGAGTCCACACCGCAATCGCGCATGTTTCTCTTGGCCTCAAGCACCCGCATTCGGTCA
>RZYZ01000548.1 GCA_009930125.1 Clostridia bacterium
TCTCCAAGAAGCGCATTGGGTGCGATTTCAAGGCTGTATGCTCCTGCAGTTTCTTCCTTCAGCTTTTCACCGAAGGCTGCCAGGGCCTTGTACTGCGGATGATTTTCAGACTGGTTGAATGCGATCTTCAGAACCGTTTCCTTCGCCGCTCCGCCATTTCCTTCTTCCGCTGCGCTCTTATCAGCACCACATCCTGCCATTACGCCTAGTGCCATTGTAACTGCCATCATGATTGATACGATCTTTTTCATATTGTCCCCCGTAAAATTTATTTTTTTATTTGATCACTGTTTCAGATTCTTTCAAAAGGATTGACCGATTATCTCAGATCCTGCATGTCCACATGGTCCATGTCGGTGAATTCGATGTTCTCTCCGCACATGCCCCAGATGAAGGTATACTTTCCTGTACCGACACCGCTGTGGATGGACCAGCTTGGCGAAATGATCGCCTGCTCGTTGCTAACAACGATGTGCCTTGTTTCCTGAGGCTGTCCCATCATATGGAAGACCTTGTCATTTTCATGAAGGTTGAAGTAGAAATACACTTCCATTCTTCTTTCATGGGTGTGACAGGGCATGGTGTTCCATACACTGCCTTCTTCCAGTCTGGTCATGCCCATGACCAGCTGGCAGCTTTCGCATACCGCTGGATGCACGTACTGATTGATGGTTCTCTTGTTGAGGTTTTCGTTGCTTCCCAGATGCACCTTATTGGCCTGTTCCAGCGTGATGATCCTCGTAGGGAAGCTGTGATGAGCGGGTGCGCTGTTGAAGTAGTACTTGGCAGGATTCTCTTTATCCATGCTTGTGAATTCCACATCCTTTGTGCCCATGCCGATGTAGAGTCCATCATACTGGCCAATGTCATAGACCTGTCCATCCAGTTTCACCTGGCCGGCTCCACCGATGTTGATGATTCCCAGCTCACGGCGCTCCAAGAAGTAGTTCACACCGAAGTCTTTCATCGGATCGATGTTCTTTGCAAGGTCGAGCTTGCCGGAGACCGGCATGGCACCCAGG
>RZYZ01000159.1 GCA_009930125.1 Clostridia bacterium
AAGTCCTTCAGCAGATGGTTGATCTTCTCCGTGAGGCCATAGATTTCCTTCAGTTCATCGAAAGTGGAGAGTCCCAGGGCTACAGCATGGGTATCGTTGATGAGCGGATCTCCGTAATCATCATTTTTGTAGCATATTTCAAAGATGGTGGTCTGAAGAGACTGACCTTCAGGAACCCCCAGTCGTTTGGAAAAGGAGCCTGCTGCCACGTTACGTACAATCACTTCCAGTGGAATGATGGAGACCCTTTTCACCAGCTGCTCTCTTTCAGAAATGGTGCTGATGTAGTGGGTTGGAATACCGTGGTCTGCAAGATAGCGGAAGATGATGGAGGTGATCTCGTTGTTCATGATGCCTTTGTCTTCGATGGTCCCCTTCTTTTCTCCGTTGAACGCGGTTGCGTCATCCTTATAGTAGACAATGACCTGGTCTTCTTTCTCGGTTTCAAAAATTCTTTTGGCTTTTCCTTCATACAGCATGTTCATTAATAGATTACCTCCGCAGAATTATTTTCTTCTATGTTCTTTTTCATGGCATCACGATAGTTCAGAAGCTTTTCTCTCAGCTTGGGATATTTGATGGATAATATTTCCACAGCCAGCATGGCGGCGTTGGGCGCATTGTTGATCCCCACGGTGGCCACGGGAATCTGTTTGGGCATCTGTACGATGGAAAGCAGTGCATCGAGTCCTTCCAGGGCGCCCTTCAGTGGAACACCGATGACAGGAAGAACGGTTTTTGAGGCGACGACTCCAGGAAGATGGGCGGCAAGCCCTGCACCTGCGATGATCACTTCGAATCCTTCTGACTCCTTCTCGCGAAGAACTTTCTCCAGAAGGTCCGGCGCTCTGTGCGCTGATATGGCGTAGGATTCATTCTCCACGGCGAATTCGTCAAGCAGGTCCTTCGCCCTCTTCATGGTATCCTTGTCCGACGGACTTCCAAATAGAATTAATACTTTCATGCGTTTGCTCCTTTATTCTTCAATATTGTCTGTGTTTCTGAAATAATCCACACCGGATCTGAACATCTCCGTATAGTAGGAACCGTCATAGTTCTGATACAGCCCATCCTGGTATCTTTCGGTGTGTCCCATCTTCCCGAAGACTCTGCCGTCTTTGGAGGAGATGCCTTCGATGGCCCACGTGGAGCCGTTGGGATTGAAGGGTCCCTCCATGGTCACTTCTCCGGAAAGATCCGCATACTGGGTGATGATCTGTCCGTTATCCGACAGCTCTTTCAGAAGCACATCAGATGCCATGAAACGTCCTTCCCCATGGGAAACCGGCACATCATGCACGTCTCCCAGAGAAGCGCTGCTCATCCATGGGGTATTTCTGGACACCACTTTTGTTCTGGCCATTCTGGACATATGTTTTCCAGCAGTGTTGTAGGTCAGTGTAGGCATCTCTTCGTGAGGCTCGATGACTCTTCCGTAGGGAAGCAGTCCGGATTTGACGAGTCCCTGGAAGCCGTTGCAGATACCCAGCACAAGTCCTTTCCGATTGTCGATGAGATCATGGATGGCATCTCTCACCAGCGGATTTCTTAGAATGTTTGCGATATATTTCCCAGATCCTTCCGGTTCATCCGCGGCACTGAATCCGCCGGAAAGCATCAGGATATGGGATGCTCGGATGCGCTGTGCGAAATCTTCCAGCGAAGACTTCATTTCCTGCTCTCCATTTCTGAAGACGAAGGTATCTGTTTCCGCTCCTGCCTCTCTGAATGCATATTCGATGTCCAGTTCGCAGTTGGTTCCGAAAAAGACAGGAATCAGTACTTTCGGATGCTCCACATAGGAAGGATAAACGGGGCTTTCCTTTTGGTTGTATGTGGACTCAAGGGTACTGCCCTTCTCCGTGTACTCGTTGAAGATCTCCGCCAGAGGAGCCTTATGTCTCTCAAGCAGCTCTTCCATGGCGATTTCTTCCCCGTCGATTTCGACGCTTTTCTTCTCGTGGGTGGTGCCCACAAACTTCAGTAGAAGATGATGTCCTATGGAAAGAATCTCGTTCAGGTGTTTTCTGGAAACTTCGAGCACAAAACTTCCCGGATCGCGACGATTTTCATGAAGTGTCAGTGCTTCCAGTCTGAATCCGATTCGGTTACCAGCAGCCATATTAAGCAGTGTCATGAACAGGCCCTTTTTCAGCGTATCCACTGAACGCAGATAGCCTTTTTCCTGAAGCTTTCGGATAAGCTTCGCATTTTCTTCAAACACCAGTGCGTCATAGACGCCTTCACTTTTTGGCGTTCTTAGGGTCAGAAGCACACTGTCCTTCTGCTTAAGAGTGTTGCTTAGGACCTTTTCCATCGGCATGGTGGTCACTGCGAATGAAATCAGTGTATCCGGCACATGGAGATCTTGGAAAGATCCTGACATGGAGTCTTTTCCTCCGATGGCTGGCACCTTGAAATCCAGCTGTGCCTGGAGGGCACCTAGTAGCGCAGCGAAAGGACGTCCCCAGTTGGAAGGATCATCACCCAATTTCCGGAAGTATTCCTGGAAACTGAGGCGAACGTCTTTCGGATCTCCACCAAGGGAAACGACTTTAGCAAGACTTTCCACGACGGAGTCATATGCTCCGATGAAGGGGTTCTTCTCCAGAGACAGCGGATCAAACCCATAGGTCATGACAGAAGCATCATAGGTGGTGAGGTTTTTCAGCGGAATGAGAGAGACCATTCCAGGGCTTTTCGTGTCCTGGTAGGTTCCACCATAGGGCAGGATCAGACTGTTTCTGCCGATGGTGGTGTCAAAGTTTTCCAGAAGTCCTTTCTGTGAGCAGGCGTTGAGATCGGAAACCTGAGACAATGCGTCATTCACGGTCAGTTTTTCCTTCGACGCACTCGGATCTTTCGCATCCAGCTCGATGAGGACGGAAGCTTCGGAGGTGGCTCCGTTGGTATCGATGAAGTCTCTTGAGACATCCACCACCACCTGATCGTCATAATACATTCGGAGTCTTCCAGTATCCGTTACGACTGCCACAACAGTCGCCTCCAGATTCTCTTCTTGGGCATAGTGGATGAAATCTGGAAGATCCTTCTCTTCGATGACCACAGCCATTCTTTCCTGTGACTCTGAAATCGCGATTTCCGTAGGATCCAGTCCCATATATTTCTTAGGTACGCGATGGAGATAGATGTCGAGAGATTCAGCCAGTTCTCCGATGGCGACGGAAACACCGCCGGCACCGAAATCGTTGCATCTTCTGATGAGTCTGGATGCTTTTTCATTGCGGAAGAATCTCTGAAGCTTACGCTCCTCCACGGCATTCCCCTTCTGAACCTCTGCTCCGGATTCGCTGATGGAGGAAGCATCGTGACCTTTGGAGGAACCTGTGGCTCCACCGATTCCGTCTCTACCGGTTCTGCCCCCGAGCAGGATGATGAGATCTCCTTTCTGCGGGGTCTCCCGTCTCACATTCTCCTTGAGAGC
The DNA here is from genome assembly GCA_009930125.1 of Clostridia bacterium. Taxonomy (GTDB): domain Bacteria; phylum Bacillota; class Clostridia; order Clostridiales; family Clostridiaceae; genus Proteiniclasticum. The sequence goes on from RZYZ01000159.1 coordinate 3,446, forward strand.
GGAAGCGATGACGGCGCCTGTCTCCATTCTTTTGGCCTCGTATCCGGGATGGTAGATTTCTTCAACAAATCCGGTGTTCAGGCCGATCTGATTTCCATAGGAAGAGAATCCTTTCGCGGCACCTCTTGTGATCATTCTCTGAGGCAGTTTTCCCGGAAGCGTTTCCTTCAGAGGTTTTCCCGGATCCGCTGCGCCTGTGATTCTCATACCCTGGTAGACATAAGCACGACCGCTTAAGGGATCTCTGATTGCCCCTCCGAGACAGGTGGCTGCCCCACCGAAGGGTTCAATCTCTGTGGGATGATTGTGGGTTTCGTTTTTGAACATGAGGAGTACGTCTTTGACCCCCTCATTGGTTCTCACTTTTCTTGAAATGCTGCAGGCGTTGATTTCTTCTGATTCATCCAGGTCCTCTACAAGTCCCTGCTCTTTCAGATATTTAGCGCCAATGGTGGCCATATCCATCAATGTGACGGGACGATTCTCTCTTCCCAGATCCTTTCTGATTTGCAGATACTGATCGTAAGCCTTCTGCAGAGGAGTGAAGTCGCTCTGTATGCGGATGTCTTTGAGATGTGTGAGAAAGGTGGTGTGTCTGCAGTGATCGGACCAGTAGGTGTCGAGTACTTTGATTTCGGTGATGGTAGGTTCTCTGTTTTCCTGAATGAAATAGTTCTGTATGAGAAGCAGATCTTCTCTGGTCATAGCCAGAGAATGCTTATGAAGAAAAGTGAAGAGATCTTCCTCCGTTAAGGTGCGAAATCCATCCAGGTGCTCTACTTTCATGTTTTTCTGAGGAAAGCTGTCAAAGTGGCTCAGAATCTCCCCTTCTCTCATTTCCACAGGGTTCAGGAGATAGCTTCTGATCTGCTTCAGGTTTTCCGATATGTCACCGGGAAAGACATAAACGGTTTTGTAACGGACCTCCACATCGAATTTACCGAGAATCAGCTTGATGCAGTCTTCTGCGGCTTTTGCACGCTGATCGTACTGACCGGGTAACAGTTCCAGAATGAAGTGCGGCTGATGAACAAAAGAGGATGCGTCCCTTGCGGCCTTGTCTGTGGAGGATTCGGCGAACACCGTATACTCCACGTCAGATAGCTCCTCGTCTGTGAGTCCCTGGACCTGATATAAATGAATCATTCTTGATTCTGTCTGAAGACCAAGCATCAGATGGAGATCTCTATTCAGTTTCTGTTCTTCGTTTCTAAATTCCGGTTTCTTCTCAACGAAAATATTTTGTATGCTGCTCATGTTTTCCTCCCGAACGTTTTATAACTAAATGATAACATCCTAAGTTTATATGTCAACATTATTGTGATAAATTAAATTATTGTTCGTACAGGTTAGAACATTAATAAAGAATTATTCGTTTTCACAAGATTGAAGGTCAGAGAGAGAATCATTTCTGACATAAACAGGAAATATGTTGTGGCTTTCCTCCATTCCCCTTCTCTCCTTGTTTAAAGCGGGAAGTCTAGATGGTATAATGAATGTAATATATCCTGATATTCATCAGGATGAACTTATGATATGGAGAGGTATAAAAAATGGATTATATCAAAATATCTTCAGTGTCACCGAAACTAAAGGTTTCTGATGTGCACTACAACAAGGAAGAAATCCTTACATCGATCCGGCAGCTTTCAGAAAACAG
>RZYZ01000160.1 GCA_009930125.1 Clostridia bacterium
ACCAGTGACAGTGTATCTCTGGCAATCATCAGTTCTTCATTGGTTGGGATCACGATGACCTTCACCTTTGAATCATCAGTGGAAACAATTCTCTCTTTTCCTCTGACTTTGTTCTTTTCTCTGTCCAGCTCAATGCCGAACCACTCCATGTCGGATACGATCTCTTCTCTGGTCTCAATGGCATTTTCACCAAGACCCGCTGTAAAGATCACAGCATCCAGACCATTCATGGCAGCCATGAAGTAGCCAATGTACTTCTTGACTCTGTAATGGAATACATCAAGAGCAAGTTTGGCTCTCTCATTGCCTTCTGCTGCAGCGTCTTCAATGTCTCTGAAGTCTGAAGATACGCCTGAAAGACCAAGAACACCAGATTTCTTGTTCATGATGTTGTTCACTTCATCATAGCTGTATCCCTTCACATCCATGAGGTAAGGAATGATGGCAGGGTCGATGTCTCCACATCTTGTGCCCATGAGAAGTCCTTCAAGCGGAGTGAATCCCATGGAAGTATCCACGGATACACCACCTCTTACAGCTGATACGGAAGCCCCATTACCCAGATGACATGTGATGAGCTTCAGATCCTTCAGATCCTTATCAAGCATTTCTGCAGCTCTCTGAGAAACGTACTTATGGCTTGTGCCGTGGAATCCGTACTTTCTGATATGATTTTCCTTGTACAGTTCATAAGGAAGTCCATAAAGGAAAGCTTTTTCAGGCATGGTCTGATGGAATGCTGTATCAAAAACAGCCACCATGGTTGTATCAGGCATCAGTTCCTTGCAGGCATTGATTCCGATGATGTTTGGTGGGTTATGAAGTGGTGCCAGTACAGAGAATTCTTCCAGATCCTTCATGACTTCATCGTCAATGATAACGGATGTGCTGTACTTCTCGCCTCCGTGAACCACTCTGTGACCTACCGCTCCGATTTCGTCAGAAGACTTGATTACACCCTGAACCTCATCCAGCAATGTATCGATCACATGAGCGATGGCATCCTTATGATTCTTCATAGGAACTGTAAGCACATACTTTTCTCTGCCCTCCACTTTCTGTGTCAGCTTTGAACCTTCAATGCCGATTCTCTCTACGAGTCCTGTTGATAAGGAGTTTTCATTCTCCATGTCTATAAGCTGGTACTTCAGTGATGAACTACCACAGTTGATTACTAAAATTTTCATTAATCCGATTCCATCCTTTATTATCTTATTTTAATTATGCGTTCTGAGCCTGTACTGCTGTTATGGCAACAACATTGACAATATCCTCTACGCTGCATCCTCTTGATAGATCATTGATCGGTTTTGCGAACCCCTGGCATATGGGTCCGATGGCATCAGCCCCTGCAAGTCTTTCCACAAGCTTATAACCGAGGTTTCCTGCCTGGAGGTCAGGGAAAACAAGTACATTGGCCTTCCCGGCAACTGGTGAAGAGGCGGCTTTTTTCTTTCCTACTGATTCAACAATGGCAGCATCCAGCTGGAGCTCTCCATCGATCATGAAATCCGGTCTCATTTCCTGAGCTTTCTTCGTTGCTTCCACAACTTTACTCACCAGCTCGTGCTTTGCACTGCCATAAGATGAGAAGGACAGCATCGCAACCTTAGGATCGAATTTCATGAGTCTCTTTGCTGATTCTGCTGTAGCAACCGCAATTGCAGCAAGTTCATCCGCATTGGGATTGGGATTCACGGCACAATCGGCAAAAAGCATCTGACCGTCTTCTCCGAAACTCTTGTCCTTCAGCAGCATGATGAAGAAGGAAGATACCACACTGATGCCAGGAGCGGTCTTGATGATCTGAAGACCGGGTCTTAAGAGATCTCCTGTAGTATGCACTGCGCCGGATACCATACCGTGTGCATCGTCATTTTTCACCATCATGGTGGCGAAATACATCGGATCCAGCACGATGTTTTCAGCCATGGACTGTGTTACACCTTTTTTCTTTCTCAGTTCATATAAGCCTTCTGCATAGCCCTTTGTTCGTTCTGACGTTGCAGGATCTTCAATGGTGATTCCCTGGATATTGGCACCGAACTTCTTTGCGTTGGTCTCAATCTCCTCCCTGTTTCCTACCAGGATAACCTCAGCAATCTTTTCAGAGTGAATGATTTCAGCAGCCTTCAGGTTTCTTTCCTCGTTTCCTTCTGGGAGCACAATTTTCTTCAGGTCACTTTTAGCAAGTTCCTTCATCTTGGACACAAAATCCATAATATTCTCCTTTCATCTCAAATAACTTTTTAAACAACATACCCTATAATATAATACATCTTTATAACTGTTCTTTTCAAGTCGAAAGCGCTAAAATGAAATAGAAATACAATTAGGAGTAGGTACAAATGAGAATCGCAGCAATTATCTCTGAATACAACCCTTTCCACAAGGGACACGAATATCAGATCAGAAGGACCCGGTCAGAAGGAAAAGCCACCCATGTCATCGCGCTCATGTCCGGTAATTTCGTCCAAAGGGGTCTTCCTGCAATCATCGACAAATACAGAAGAGCAGAGATGGCTGTACTGGGAGGTGCCGATCTGGTACTGGAGCTCCCCGCCGTCTATGCCCTCTCTTCAGCGGAGTTCTTTGCGGAAGGGTCCATCAGAATACTGAATGCGCTAAATGGCGTTCATCTCCTTTCTTTCGGTTCTGAAGAAGGAAGCCTTCATAACCTCAATGCCATCGCCGAAATCCTCGCTTCGGAACCCGATGCCTATAAAGAGCTTTTAAAGGAAGACCTCAGCCACGGTCACTCTTTTCCCAGAGCAAGAAATCAGGCGCTCAAGAAGCTTCTGCCTCAGCTGGATATGGACTTCATCAAAAACCCCAATAATATTCTGGGTGTGGAGTACATGAAAGCCTTGAAGAGAACCGGCTCAAATATCCAGCCTTTCACGGTCCAGCGGATGGGTAAAGGCTATCACGATCTGGAACTGAACGAGGAAGAATACGCTTCTGCTACAGCATTGAGAAATGAAATCAGAAATAATATAAGCATTGAAGGGTTTGTTCCAGAGAAGATCCATGAATACATAGAAAAACTGAAGGAAGAGGAATACCCCTTTCTATCGGATGAAGACTTCAAGGATCTTTTGATCTACCGACTCATCACTGAAAACCACTCACTGATTAATATATCCGAAGCCAGTGAAGGACTCGACAACCGGATTCTGGCACACCTTCAGAACCTGAAGGAAGGTTCTCTGGCATCTTTTGTTGATGAAATCAAAACAAAAAGATATGCCCGCACAAGAATTTCAAGAATTCTTATGCAGTTTCTGCTGGCTTTTGATCTGGAACCTATTGAAACTCTGCGCAGGCAGACCCCTGAGACCGTAAAGATCCTGGCCCTGAACGAGAAAGGTAAGGAGATTCTGGCAGCCCTTAGAAAAGACAGGGAAATCGGACTTGAACATAATTTCGGCAGAAAACCCGATCCGTTCCAGAAAATCGATCAGAAATCCTCGCTGGTCTATGCCATGAGAAATCATGCATATGATCCGCAATGGGATTTCAAAGGGTTCAGAGATCCTTTTCAGAACAAACCCTAGAAAACCATCGGGGAAGCCCGGCGGTTATTTTACAGAATCTTAAAGCTTATATAACTCCTGCTTCATAACTGCATTCTATATTGAATTCAATGTTTATACTGAATGAGGTTCTCATCGAAAGATGTTGAACTGATCCAAGGAGGAGTAGAAAATGAAACAGGAACTTAAAGATCATGACATGCCCCGTGACGAGGAAATCAAAGACCAGAACACGGATTCCATAGATGAATCCGAAATGGATCCTGAACCCATATATGATAATCCGACCCATAAGGGATATGGACGACTCAAGGACAAAGTGGCCATCGTCACCGGTGGCGACAGCGGCATCGGACGAGCTATTTCGGTTGCTTTCGCCAAAGAAGGTTCCCACGTGGTCATCATCTATTACGATTCCAATGAAGATGCGGAGAAGACAAAGAAAATCATAGAAGACTACGGCTCCAGATGTTTACTGATGAAAGGCGATCTCGGGAAGAGTGACTTTTCCAGGAAAATCATCGAGAGAACACTGGAAGAGTTCAATCGAATCGACATCATCGTCAACAATGCGGCCGAGCAGCACCCGAAGGACTCTCTGGAGGAAATCAGCGACGAGCAGCTGGAGCGGACCTTCCGAACCAATATATTCGCCATGTTCTATCTGATCCGTGAAGCCCTTCCCCACCTGAAAGAAGGCGCCTCCATCATCAATACGAACTCGAACACTTCCTTTGTCGGAAACCCCAGACTCATCGATTATTCCGCAACCAAAGGCGCTATTTCCTCCTTCACCCGTTCCCTCTCGCTGAATCTTGCTTCAAGAAGAATCCGCGTGAATCAGGTGGCTCCAGGACCCATCTGGACACCACTGATTCCTTCCACCTTCAGCGGAGACGATGTCAAGAACTTCGGAAAGAACGTTCCCCTGGCCAGGCCCGGTCAGCCTGTGGAACTTGCTGAAGCATACGTCTTTCTCGCTTCAGACGGTTCCACCTATATGACTGGCCAGACCCTTCATGTCAATGGCGGAGAGATTGTAAACGGCTGAAATTCCTTGAAATCCTGGAGCAAAGATCTGCTCCCTTTTCTTTTCCGGAAAAAACATATATAATCAGTTACATTTACTTTATTATATGGTATAATTAACCATATAATAAATAGGAGGAAAGGTGATCTATCACCATGATGAAGAATGAATTATAATGATGCTTATGACAAACTACTGGGCTATCAGGAGGATATTCTGGTGCTCAAATCCAAACTCAGTGACAACCGAAAACTGCTCGAAGAGAAAAATGCTCAGCTTGACTCCTTTCTGCAGATTATGAAGAAGGAAAAGAGAGATGTGGACCAGCTGGAAGGTCTTTCCATTTCCTCGATCCTTTCAAAAATCTCCGGATCCTATGATGAAAAATTCAGTAAAGAGTCTGAGGAATATCTGCTGTCAAAACTCCGATACGATGAATTGAATACCAGTCTTATGAATCTGAAGAAGGAAATGGAGCGTCAGCAAAGTGAAATCCGCGACCTTGAACAAAACCATGCGAAGCTGAAGGCACATATCC
>RZYZ01000549.1 GCA_009930125.1 Clostridia bacterium
CGGACGATGTGGAAGGTTTCATCCTCCAGCTCGCCCATGAGATCGATCTTCGCCTGCATCTTCGCCAGGTCCATCATGGGGGAAATGGAAGGGGGATTGGCCAGCATGTACTGCATGACCATATCCTTCACGCCCAGGTGTTTCGCCACCTTGGCCGTGATGTAGCTGATGGCCACTTCAATGACATCTGAGCAGTACCTTAGTGCCCACTGGTGCGATTCATTCATCTCCACAGGAACACCCATCTGTGCATTGTAGGCGATGGCTTCCATGTTTTCCCTGATGGCTGTGAGAAGCTCTCTGTCGCTTCTTCTGTCCAGCTGGCTGTACCAGGTCAGTGGAATGGCAGCCCAGGCATTATGCACGGTCTCCTTCAGAATCTTTGAGAACGGATAGATGTCTCTGGTGCCCGAATAGCATCGCATCATGGGGTAGTTCCCGCGCCGGGTGGCTTCATACATCATTCTCAGATGCTCTTCGTTTCGTATCGGTACGCCCCCTGCGCCATCTTCTCCCCTAGGCATCTCTTCCTGATGGAAGTAGAATTCCTGACAGTTCTGGTCCGGCGCCAGAGAAATCACATCCAGCAGTCTGCTTTCGGCCAGCACCTTGATGTCTTCATAGGTGGCTTCGATGGTTTCAAGACCGATGTGATGACGGATGATGGGAAACGGCTTCTTCCACTCTATTCTCTCTCTCAGGCTCTGTGGAGGCATTCCGTCCTCCACCACGCCTTTCTCAATATTTCTCAGGTAGATGATGCTTTCAGACTGCTCCTCACTGCCATCAAACACCTTGCTGATATAGTCGAATTTTCTTGCCGCCTTGGCGGTTTCCACTGTTCCACCGAAGATGAACACGATGTCAGAAAATCCCTGCTCCTTTATGATGCCCTCCAGCTCCTTCAGAAGATAATAAGCGCCCTCTTCGGAGAGTCTGTAGCTTAAGGCCACCACATGGGGCTCATATTCGATGATGCCCCCCACCAGTTCCTTCAGGGGAACCGCCGAGCCCATATA
>RZYZ01000550.1 GCA_009930125.1 Clostridia bacterium
CTTCCAGACAAGTGGCATGGACTGCAGGATGCGGATCTTCGCTATCGTCAGAGAGAAGTGGACCTGATTGTGAATCCTGATGTGAAGGAAAAGATGATCAAGAGAACGAAGATCATCAGAGAAATCAGAAACTATCTGGATGAGAGAGGATACCTGGAGGTGGAGACACCGATTCTATCCCCCATCGCTGGTGGAGCGGCGGCAAGACCCTTCGTCACCCATCACAACTCACTGGATATCGATATGTATCTTAGAATCGCCACAGAGCTCTACCTGAAGAGACTCATCGTGGGCGGTTTTGAAAAGGTCTATGACATGGGCAAGAACTTCAGAAATGAAGGAATCGACTACAAGCATAATCCTGAATTCACCATGATTGAGCTCTATGAAGCCTACAGCGACTACAACGATATGATGGATCTTACAGAGGATCTGGTCTCTTCCGTTGCCCAGAAGGTGCTGGGCACCATGAAGATCACCTATGAGGAAACAGAAATCGATCTGACTCCTCCATGGAGAAGAGCCACCATGGCTGAGCTTGTGAAGGAAGCCACAGGCATCGACTTCGATGCCATCACGGTGGAAGAAGCCCACGAAGCGGCAAGAGAGAATCATATGCAGGATGACTTCAAATACGACATCGAGCACACCTCAAAGGGGGATGTCTTAAATGCCATGTTCGAGAGATTCTGCGAAGACAAGCTGATTCAGCCTACCTTCGTTACCGACTATCCGGTGGAGATCTCTCCGCTGACAAAGAAGAAGAGAGGAAATCCGGAATATACAGAGCGTTTCGAAGGATTTATCTTCGGAAGAGAAATCTGTAATGCCTATTCAGAGCTGAATGATCCGATTGTTCAGAGAGAGAGATTCAACCAGCAGGCTGGCGAAAGAGAGCTTGGGGATGATGAAGCCTACATGATCGATGAGGAATTCATGAGTGCCCTGGAAACAGGTATGCCTCCAACAGGCGGACTGGGCATCGGTGTGGACCGTATCGTCATGTTCCTGACGGATGC
>RZYZ01000551.1 GCA_009930125.1 Clostridia bacterium
TTTTCTTCACCCAGATTCACCACCGCGCAGTCTTCTCCCACAGCGCCGCCCTTTTCCACTTCAGGCCGTATGGCTCCCTGATTTCTTGCAAGGAGCTTTTTTAAAACATCCCAGTTCAGTTTTCCTGTTATCATTTCTTCTACCTGTTTCCTCTAATTTAAATCTATTCTCATTTTAGCACAGCTGAGAAAAGATACAAACACCTGACCTTCATACCCTAAAGCACACCTTCCACTACAGAGCTCGTTTCATCAGGTGGTCGATCTGATGGTCCTCTCCCAGCACGAAGACATGGGTATCAAACTTCAGAAAGCCCAGCTTCTCATAGAAGGCGATGGCTGCTCTGTTATGTTCCCAGACCCCAAGCCATATATACTGAAGGCTTTTCTCTCTGCCGATGGCAGCGGCTTTCTCGATCATCCTCTTTCCGATTCCCTTGCCCTTATGCTCCTTCAGCACATAGATTCTCTGGATTTCCATGGCATCCTCATGCCCTTTCTCCGTCTGGGCATCCCGGAAGTTCAGCTTCATATATCCTGCAGGTTTCTCTTCCATGTATGCCAGAAAATAAAGCGAATCTTCCTCCTCCAGCTCTTTCTTCAGGACTTCTTCGGAAAAAGTCTCCTGCAGATACTTTTCCATATCTTCTTCGCTGTTCTCCTCTCCGAAGGTCTCCACAAACGTCTTTTCACAGATCTGTTTTACCACTGGCAGATCTTCCAAACCGCATTCTCTGATGGTCATATTCAATTACCCCTTTCCACTTCCGTGTCATTTTCAGATTTTCTCTCGAAAATCCATTTCCGTTTCCTGATTCATTCTTCTTTTTATCCTTCATTATCCCCTATTCTCCAAAAGAGTTCCATGACGATTGTTCGCCCTATATGGAAACAGATGCCCAGGGGCAAAGGCTCCCGGGCATCTCGTGTTTTCAGTTATATTCTTCTGTCCAGCTCTTCCTTCACCAGCTTGTTGATGATGGCCGGATTCGCTTTTCCCTTGGTGGCCTTCATGGTCTG
>RZYZ01000552.1 GCA_009930125.1 Clostridia bacterium
CTACAGGGGCATATCCTCTGAATTGAAGCGCAGAGCAGGCCTGGGAAGGACCAGGAGAAGCGAGGTGCTTCTTACAGATGCTCAGATCCAGAAGATTGAAGCTGAAATACTATCATTAAAAAATGATCTTCATAGAACAAGGCTTTCTCTTGCTACACTCTCCGGAGTTAATATTAATTCATCCTTCAGGGATAATCTGAATCTTGCTGACCCGGGTATTGAACTGGAAAAATGTCTTGCCGGAGTTGGCAGCAGGCCTGAAGTTGAGGCAGCCCTTTATGATGTTAAAATCGCTGAACAGAATCTTCTTGAAGCAAAGGGGGGGCACCTACCTACTGCATATCTTGAAGGGTCATATTCCCTTTACAGTAAAGGTACATCCTCCAGGGATTATAATGCTGCCCTGGGCCTGGAACTCCCCATATTCAGCGGCGGGATAACAAGGGCCAGGGTAAAAGAGAATGAATCAAAGCTTCGTGAAGCGGAGCTAAAGCTGTCTGCTGTGAAAGATTCTGCCCTTGAAGATGTGACAGATGCCTGGAAAACATGGCAGAGTTCAGCAGGCCAGGTGGAGGCATTCAGAACAGCTCTTTCTATGGCTGAGAGAAGCCATGCTGCTGTTATGAATGAGTACAGGCTTAATCTCACAGGAATTCTTGATGTGTTCAATTCTCTCAGAGAGCTTCAGAATGCCAGGGATGAGTATGACAGAAAAAAGTTTCAGCATGCTCTTAACAGAATCAGGCTTGGTGTTGCCACATGCGAATTCCGCGGAGTAAAAGCGGAGGCGCTTAAAACCGGGATTTCCGGAGAGCCTCTGCAGTCTGATCAGGTTAAATAAAAAATTCAGGGGAGAATTATGACCCTTTCTGACATATCAATTAAAAATCCGGTCTTTGCCTGGATGCTCATGTTCGGGCTGATTTTTTTCGGCGCCATCTCCTACAGCCGCATGGGTGTTTCCCAGATGCCTGACGTGGATTTCCCCATGGTCAACATAAGTGTTGAGTATGAAGG
>RZYZ01000553.1 GCA_009930125.1 Clostridia bacterium
GATATATACTATCCCCTCATCATCACTCCAGGCTTCTTGATTACCATCAGTAACAACAATTTTTCTGAAATAATCTCCGGTTTCTTGAAGAGGCAGAATCTCATTTTGCTTCTTCCGACTATCCTCAACGCTGAAAGCTGATTGGATGTATATCTTCTGGAAACCTGTATTGACAATAAAGTCTATCTCGTGCTGACCTTGCTTCAGCTTACCTTCAATCCTCTTATTCAAGACTACCACACCGACATCAACGCTGTAGCCTCGAAGCAACAATTCATTGTAGATGATATTTTCCATCAAGTGGGTTTTCTCCTGCTGCCGGAATCCAAGGAAAGCGTTTCTGAGGCCGACATCAATTGCATAGTATTTGAAAGGCGAACTCAGATACGACTTTCCTTTAACATCAAACCTCTCTGCCTTCTGGAAGATGAAGGCATCCTCCAGATACCCAAGAAGAGCCTTGATGGTTTCATCCGTGGTCTTGATGTTCAGAACACTTGCAAGTGTATGTACCAACTTATGAGGATTGGTCAGCGATCCAATACTGGAGAAAAGAATCTTGACCAGATTCTCCAGGACATAGTCATTTTTAAGCTTATGACGTTCCACGATATCCTTCTGATACACGTTCTTCATCAAATCAGATAGGTATCTGGATTTGGCATAGACATCTTCTTCTAGAACTACCTGTGGCATGCCCCCATAGGTCATATACTGGATCCAGGCATCATGCTTATCACTTCCTGAAAAGGAAAGGAATTCGGAAAAGCTCAGAGGGAAAACACGTATCTCACAGCTTCTACCCCTAAAGTTCGTTGCAATATCCTTGGACAGCATCCTGGAATTACTTCCAGTGACAAATATCTCAAGATCAGGATTGCCAAGAAGATCATTAAGCACATCGTAGAAGGTTATGTAGGCCAATTCCCTATCTTCCAGAGCTATCACAGCTTCATCCAAAAGAGGATTCTTCACCTTTACCGACAACTGGATCTCATCGATAAAAACATAATGC
>RZYZ01000161.1 GCA_009930125.1 Clostridia bacterium
CTGAGCTTCGGCAGGTCACTCTGAATATCTCTTGCGTTCTGAGGACAGGCCAGAAAACACTGCCCGCAGGCAATGCATCTGGTATCATCGATGATGGCCTGGTGGTCCTGAAACCTTATGGCCTTCACAGGACATGCCCGCACACATCGGTAGCAGTTCTTGCAGTTGGCTTCCTTAAAATTGATCAGCTGCATCTTGCATCGCCTCCCAACGCCTTCTCAGTACATCCACGGCATTTTCCGGCGAAAGAGACAGCACTTTCCCATCCATTCTCACACTGACCCCTTCCGTGCAGTGGCCCAGGCAGAAGCTGCCTCGCAGCCTGATGTCTTCCTTCAGATCATTTTCTTCTATGTAATGTTCCAGTACTTTCACAACCTCATAGGATCCTTTCAGATGGCAGGAACTTCCTACACAGATCTCCACTTCCATAGCATTCACCTCGACTCTTTTTCGATTCAGCAGGGCTTTATAGGCCACTTCTCAAACATAATCAGTATATCATCTGGTTAAAAATTTAACAACTCTGATCCTTTCAGAAAAAAACTTACAGAATAGACGATAATCTGCAAATAATCTATTGACAAATTCTCTTGTTGTAATTATTATTATATTATAATCATTATTAATTAGCACCGCACATGCTTATTAATTATTATCAATTACAATTACAGAAAAAAGAGGAGCGTCTGCTCCTCTTTTTTCTGCCTATAATTTCCTGATTTTGATTGTATCTGTTCAGCTTTCCAGTCTATTCTCAAAGGTCACTGAATCAGCCTTGTTCATGGTCACTGTCACATCTCTTGTAGGATATGGAATCTCGATATCATTCTTCTCGAATTCCACAATCACATCCTCATTGAGCATATAAAGCACGGTGAAGTAGTCTTCTCTCTTCACCCACACCTTCAGGTCGAAATCTACGGAACTGTCCCCATGGTTGATCACACCAAGAATCACACCACGCTCATCCAGAATCATTTCATTCTTCAGGACAATGCCCATAAGCACTTCCTTCACCTTCAGCACATCAGTGCCGTAGGCCACAGAATAGACCTTGTCGATTCTTCTGTAGGGCTCCACACTGTAATTGGTGATATGGGATGTGGCCAGGTGTCCATTGGGTACCATCACTCTCTTATTGTCGATGGTATTCATGGACGTATAGAGCATTTCTATGGAAAGCACGGTTCCAGACACGTCCGACGTCTGAATGTAATCCCCTACGCCAAAGGGCCTGAATATGAGCAGCAGGATACCCGCCGCAAAATTCGAGAGGCTGTCTTTCAGGGCAAGCCCTACTGCCAGACCCGCTGCGGAGAGCATGGCAATGAACGTCGTCATAGGGACATCAATGATGGTGGCTGCTGTTATGATCACGATGAGTTTCAGGAAAAACCCGGACAGCGTCAGAATGAAACCATGTATCGACACATCCAGTTTACTCTTCAGCAGAGACTTTTCAAGAAGCCTCACCACATATTTCGCCAGCTGCCATCCGATGACCAGTACCACCAGAAAACCCAGAATCTTGAACCCGTATGCACCAATCATACTATTTAATTTTTCAAAAAAATCCATAAATCCTCCAAACACATAGCAAGTACCTATGAGTGTTCCTGATAAACAATCATAGGCACCTGATAATCTACTTACTTACCTCTGTAACTGTTGTCTATTTCATTCATTCTGTCCACTTTCGGCAGGGATCTGCCGCCCTGGAATTCACTCGCAAGATAAGCCAGCGTCAGCATTTCCGCTACAGCTTTTCCAGTTGTGAGACCGCCCATGGTGATGATGTTGGCATCATTACTCTTGGCTGCTCTTTCCGCCTGATAGATATCCGTCACCTGAGCTGCTCTGATGCCATGAACCTTATTGGCGGTGATGGCTACGCCGATGCCCGTTCCGCAGATGATGATTCCTCTGTCGAAGTTCTTTGCCGCCACCTCTTTCGCCACTTTTTCCGCTATGTTCGGATAGAGCACTTTCTCATTCTCAAATGATCCGAAGTCCTCATATTCATATCCGTTGTCCTTGAGTACGCCGATGATGTGATTTTTCAGTTCAAATCCCATCTCGTCGCATCCTATTGCGATTTTCATGATTTTTCCTCCTTTGTTTCTCTTACGTTCTGCACGATTTCCTCAAAATTCGCGATGTCATGACCGAATCGTCCGATGAACAGGCCATCAATATCTTCTGAGGAAACCAGCTTCCTTGCGTTCTCCTTGTTGGCTGAACCACCATAAATGAGTCTGATTCTTTCGCTGACAGCTTCTCCATAAAGTTCTGTGAGAATCTCTCTGATGATGCGCATGGACCCATGGACATACTCCGGTTCCGCCGGTTTTTCCTGGCCTATGGCCCATTCCGGCTCATAGGCCAGCACAAGACCCGATAAGTTATCACCTTCAAGACCCTTCAGCAGCTGGCTGATCTGGCTGGTGAGTTCCTTCTTTCTTTCCGGGCTTCTATCCGTTTCTCCCACACAAACGATGGGCATGAGACCTTTTTGGATGGTGAGTCCGATCTTCTCATTGATCATCTTATAGTCTTCCCTGAATATGGATTTACGCTCGGCATGACCCAGTTCCACCAGATGGCAGCCTAAATCCACTGCGCTTTCTATGGAAAACTCTCCTGTCATGGCGCCATTCTCCCTGGGCGCGATGTTCTGGACGCCATAGAGAATATTGGATCCTTCCAGCGCCTTTGCCACAGGATATACGGTTCCCATGGAAGGAATCAGAAAAACATCCACATCCTTTATGGCATTCATCCTCTCCATGACTTCCTTCGCCATGGATACGGCCTGGTCCATCTTATTCACATAGATTTTCAGGCTCATACCGACAATGGGCTTTCTTCTCATTCCATTCACCCTTCTGCCAGATTCTTCATTTCATCCAGCATTTCTTTGTAGATCAGATAGGAGGAGAAGGATCCTGGGTCTCTGAATCCGATTGCTCTTTCTCCAAGCCTCATGGCTCTTCCCTTCTTTGCCACCAGTGGAATGGTCTTATCGGACCCTTCCTTCAGCTCGTTTACGAAGCTTTCAAAGATTTCAAGATCGCCCTTGCCCGAACCCAGTTCTTCCTTCATCCGGTCAATGGCAGGTCTTAGTGCATCCACCATGGTCTTGTCTCCTACTACGGCTTTCCCTCTCATCTCGATGGACTTGATGCCGTTTTCGATGAATCCAACCAGCTCTTCAAAGGTCAGCTCGTTCTTGTCTTTCACATCATCCCCGGCCTTCATGAAAAGACTTCCATACAGGGGACCTGCTGCGCCGCCCACCTTTCCAAGTATGATCATGCCCACTTTTCTGTAAAAGCTGGAAATATCTTCTGTTTCTTCATACAGCTTATCCAGCTGCTTCTGCACTTCTCTGAAACCTATGGACATATTGATGCCATGGTCCCCATCTCCGATGTCTGAATCCAGCTTTGACAGATAATCTCGATGCTCCTCGAACATAGGGATCAGTCTGACAATGAAATTTTTAAAAAACTCTTTATTGTACATCATTTCGTATCCTCCTCAAATTCTAGTCATAACTTTATTATACACACAAATCTTTCCGTTTCCAAAAAGTCCCATCTGTAATCTAAGAATATCCGCCACATCCCGTGCAGCGGATATTCTGATGATTCTATGTTTCTGTCTGTTATCTGATGCTCATGTATGGTGTATCTACTGGATAGTCCAGAAGTTCCTTCAGCTCATCATCCACCTTGACGATGGTGATACCCATGCCGATCATATCCATTGAAGTTGCGTAGTTTCCTACCAGTGCCTTGTAGACCTTGATGCCCTTTTTCGTCAGCACTTCTTCCAGATGGTTGTTGATGATGTACTGGTCCATCAGTGGCAGTCCACCCAGTCCGTTGACCAGTGTATAGACTTCATCGCCTTCCTTCAGTTCGAAATCCTTGAAAATATGTTCCATGATCTCATCCACCACCTGGTCGGCAGGCTCAATCTTTCCTCTTCTTACACCAGGCTCTCCATGGATACCCATACCGATTTCCATGTCTCCATCTTCCATATCAAAGATGGTTCCACCCTTAACAGGGATAGTGGAGGAGGATAATGCCACACCCATGGATCTTGTATTGTCGTTGCATTTCTTTGCAGCAGCCACAACAGCGTCCAGATCTAGTCCTTTTGCAGCAGCAGCGCCAGCTGCCTTGAATACAAACAGGTCTCCGGCGATTCCTCTTCTGTCTTCGATGTTTTCAGATGAAACCACGTCATCTGTCACAAGAACTGTCTCCACGCGGATTCCGTCTTCTGCAGCCATTTCTGCACCCATATCGAAATTCATCACGTCACCGGCGTAGTTTCCATAAAGATAGATGCATCCTTTCCCCTGGTCCACTGCTTTTACAGCATTGTAGCAAGGTTCAGGTGAAGGAGAGGTGTTGATGTTACCGATGACTGCCGCATCCGCAAAATTTTCTCCGACATATCCAAGGAACAGTGGTTCATGACCAGATCCTCCGCCTATGATCACACCTACTTTTCCTTCTGCAGGTCTAGTTGTCACCACGACTCTGCCATCATGTTCCAGAAGTTTCGCATAATCGGGATGTGCTTTCACATACCCGGACAGCATCTCCTCTACTACTTCATAAGGGTCATTAATCAGTCTTCTCATTGTTCATTCTCCTTCTCGCATTTATTCTGGGGTCGTCCTTACAGAATTGATCAGGTCCTCATTGAGGTTCTGAAATTTCTATCACTCCTATATCATTTCCATAAAAACTTCTCTCACATACTATTATTAAGCAAATCAAATCAATAATCATCAAGAATATGTAAACCTTTTATTAAACTTACAGATGATTGCCCAGTTCCTCTGTGAGTTTCTCAATTTCATCGATGATTTCTCCGATATAGGCAATGGTGTTTTTCAGAGGCTGGTCTGTAGTGATGTCCACCTTGGCCATGGCTGCCAGTTCCACCGGATCCTTTTTCCCACCGGTCTTCAGCACATTCTTCCAGTCCTCTACTGCTGCTTCTCCTTCGCGTAGAATTCTTTTTGATACTTCTGTGGCGATGGTCAGGCCTGCAC
>RZYZ01000162.1 GCA_009930125.1 Clostridia bacterium
CTTCCCAGGCCGGATTCGGATGTCATCGGTCTGCCTGATGGAATCAATGGCCGAGACCCTGGCTGCCTTTCTGGCAGGAATCCAGGCTGAAAGAAGGACGGTGGCTAGACCCAGCGCCGCTGCAATGAGCAGGGATTCCGGTGAAATTCTAAGGACCAGCTCGGACTTTGTGCCCCCGGCCCACAGGGCATTCAGCACTTCACTGGAAAAGACGAAGGTCAGTCCGATGCCCGTGATGCCCAGAAGAATACCCAGAGGAATACCGATGCCGCTGAGAACCAGTGCTTCGAACAGTACACTCGAGAGGATCTGCTTCCTTGTGGCACCCACGGATTTCAGCAGTCCGAACTGTTTTGTCCGTTCACTGATGGAGATGGAGAAAGCATTATAGATGAGGGAAATGGAACCGAACATGATGATGGCTGAAAGTACCGCCACCATGCTGTACAGTACGGCATTTAACGTGTTCTCATTGGAATTTCCGGAGAATCTAAGAAGATCGCTGTTGACTCTCGTCGCATAATCCCCGTATTCTTCCAGAAATTCGTAGGTATCCTTCATGGGGTCCACGCGGACATAGGCATCAAAACTATCCGGACCTGCTCCGTCAGGAAGAGTCAGGGCTGTATACCCTGGTGCACTGAAGCCCTCAAAGGAAGGTCTTTCATAGATACCGCTGATGGTATAGGTTCTTGTGCTGACCTTTTCAAGCTCCTCATTTTCAGTGATGTAGCTGTCCGTCTGATGAAGCTTCACGCCTTCTGAAAGACGCTCCCCCACCTCCAGGGTGATCACATCCCCTATTCTGTAGCTGGCACCGCCGTTGGTTTCAAGATGGTCCGGCAGAAGAATTTCCCGGCTGCTGCCTGGCATCGTTCCTTCCAGAAGATTCACAGGCATCATGGCCGAAAACTCCGGGTCCATGGCGCCGATGAAAAGATAGGGCTTGTACTCATTTTCGATTTCATCGATCTTCGCATATCCGATGTTCTGAATGGTGGTGACCATTTCTGCGCGTTCATCGTTCACAATCTCTTCGAGTTTTTCTCCATTCACGTCGAATATGCCTCCGTGAAAATCTCCATCCTTCTCCTTGGTCACTTCAATGATGTAGGTTTTAAGGCTGTTCACGGAAGTCGTTACCGCCGTGAACAGGGATACGGAAAGAATGATGCCGATGATGGTCACAAGGGTTCTGGTCCTGTTTTTCATCAGGTTCTTCAGTGTGACTTTATTCAGGATATTCATCTTCGGATCACCTCATCCTTCGTGATCCTTCCGTCTTCGATGGAAATGATGCGATTGGCCTGGAGGGCGATGTTTTCATCGTGGGTGATGATGATGAGGGTCTGGTTGTATTTTCTGTTGGACTCCTTGAGCAGCTCTATGATGTCCTGGGAGTTTTTCGAATCGAGATTCCCTGTGGGTTCATCCGCCAGCACCACCGCAGGGGCATTCATGAGTGCGCGTCCGATGGAGACTCTCTGCTGCTGTCCGCCGGATAGCTGGTTTGGCAGATGATTCTCCCGTCCATGAAGAGATAGCGTGCTAAGCAGCTCACGGAGCCTGTCTTCATTGACATCTCTCGCGTCCATGAGCACCGGTAGCGTCATGTTCTCGATGACATTCAGCACTGGAATGAGATTATAGAACTGATAGATGAGACCCACCTGTCTTCTTCTGAAGATGGCCAGCTTCTCATCATCCTGACTGTACACATCACTGCCGTCCATGTACACTTTTCCTGCTGTGGGTTTATCCACTCCACCCAGAATATGAAGCAAGGTGGACTTGCCTGAACCCGAAGGGCCGATGATGGCCACAAAGTCCCCTTTTTCAATACTGAATGTCACGTTATCCAGGGCTTTGACCTGATTTATACCTTCACCATAGGTTTTGGTGAGATTTTCCACTTTTAGAATTTCCATTTTATTCCTCCGCATACTTTTTACTGTACTTCCATCTTAAAGGACGAAACTTACAGGTTCATGACGCTAATCTTACAGAATCGTCACATTGGAAAAGCTGAGGATCAGGCATCACTGCATCTGATCCTCAGCTTTCTGTTTTTCCTTTATAGAAGCGGATGGTGAATCTTGCACCGCCGGAAGACCTGTTCTCCGCCTTCAGGGTTCCGCCCTGCTGGGTGATGATCATTCTTGAAAGGGCCAGTCCGATGCCTACACTGGTCTGACTGGATGACTTTCCTTTGTAGAAACGCTCAAAGAGATGGGGCAGATCCTCCTTATGGATGCCAGGGCCATTGTCCTCTATGATGATTTCCGTGAAGAGCACATTCTCCGACACCAAAATGGTCAAAGTTCCACCCACAGGTGTATGTTCCATGGAGTTTTTCAGGATGTTCAGGAGCGCTTCGGCGCTCCAGTTGAGATCGCCGAAGTAGCTTTCCTCCCCTTCCTGCCTGATGACAAGCGCCTGGTCCTTCACGTCCATGGCAATGGCCAAAGGCTCCGCGGCTCTTTGAAGGAGGACTTTCACAGAGACCTTCTCCTTCATCATCTTCGCTGTATTGGCATCGAGCTTCGCCATCTTCAGAAGCGCACTGATGAGCCAGTCAATCTGATCGAGCAGCTTCATCTGCTCCTTCACAAGGGATTTTCTTCTGCCGGGTTCAAGCTCCTCCTCCAGAAGCAGGTCGCAGGTGAGATTCAGCGCTGTGAGGGGGGTACGGATCTGATGAGAGATATCCGCAAGAGACTCCGACAGGTAGATCTTCTCGCTTAAAAGCGCCCCCTGCTGCTCTTCCATCTTCTTGTTCATCTTATGAATCTGGGTTCTCAGAATGGAAAGCTCTCCTTCCTCGTAGGCGGATATGGGTGAAAACTGTTCCTTGTGGAGCACATCATCCATCTCCTCCGTCAGTCTCGCGATGTTTCTGTACCGCCGGAAGGTGAAGAAGAGATTCGCTGCAATGAGCAGGCCTGAAAGCAGCATCAGAAGATATCCTGCTTCGCTGCCGCTCCTGAAACCGATGAAGATCATAAGCGCAGAAAAGAGAATCTCCAGGAGAAGCATTCTTCTCACCTCGGGATTTCTTAGAAATTTCATCTCAATCACCAACCTTGTAGCCAAGACCACGGACGGTTCTGATGATGGTCGGATGCTGCGGGTCATCCTCAATCTTGTCTCTCAGACGCTTGATGTAGACCGTCAGGGTATTGTCATTGACAAAGTCCCCCGCGATGTCCCAGATCTCCTCCAGAAGCTTCGCTCTTGAGAGCACCATGCCCCGATGATTCATAAACACCAGAAGCAGTCGATACTCCAGTGCGGAAAGAAAGATCTCCTCTCCGTTTTTACGCACTGCCGCCTTCTCAGGGTCCACCAGAAGGTTTTCGATCTCCATGGCCGTCTGCTGCCTGCCTGTTCTTCGGAGGACATTTCTGATTCTTGAAATCAGCTCTCTGGGCCGAAAGGGTTTCTTCACATAATCATCCGCGCCCATGTCAAAGCCCGCCACAACGCTGTATTCGTCCCCTGAAGCCGTCAGGAAGATCACAGGGGTATCTTCCTTCTCCTTGATGGCGCGGCAAACAGCGAAGCCGTTACCCTCCTTTAGAGAGATGTCAAGAAGACACAGGTCGTATTTCTCCTTTTCCATGCGCTCCAGGGCAATCCGCTGTCCCGATGCGGTATCCACAGAAAAGCCTTCTCTTTTCAATATATCCACAAGATTCGTCACAATGGCCGGGTCATCTTCCACAAGCAGAATTCTATGCATCTTTACCTCCATAAGCAGAACTTCTTCCTACTTCATCTTTCTTTCACTTTACCATATTTCCCTGGAAAACATTCTGAAAAACTTCTTATGATCGTCAGATTTCTGAGCCGAAAAAAGAAGCAGAATCTCTTCTGCTTCAGGTACTCCTATGTTTCATCCTCAGATGGCTTTCTCTTCCTGTGCCTTTTCCTGACATTCTCTGCAGACGCCATGGAAATTATAGACTTCACTGTCCACTCTGAATCCTGCCAGATCGTCTGACAGCTCTTCCACATTCACTTTGATGTTCACATCAAAGATCTTTCCGCAGACATCGCATTTGAAATGCCCATGTTCCTTTGGATTGAACACGTCATATCTTGCCTCATTGGTATCAATGGGCAGTACTTCTATGAGTTTATGCTCCAGAAACAGGTTCATCGTATTGTATACGGTGGCCTTGCTTAAGGTCGGAATCTCATTGATCAGTGCTTCATATATATCATTCACAGATGGATGATTATGATTGTTCATCATATACTCGAAAATTCTCTTTCGCTGATAGGATGGTTTTACGCCTTTGTCTCTGAGGTAAACATCAATATTATTCACTACCATATTTTTCACCTCTAATTATAATGATTTTAATTTAGTTTAATTATAAAGTAAAACCAGCATAATTTCAAGTGCAATCAATAATGGCTCTCAATTATAATCGAATTTTAATCAAGCTGCTCGCTGCTGTTTCTCGCGCTGACTTCCCGCATTCTTTCATCAATGACTTCTGCAGGGGATACCTTGGAAATTCTGGAATAGCGGAAATTCGCCGCTGCCGCTTCAATGATGATGGAGATGTTTCTTCCGCTTCTCACCGGCACCACAAGCTTCTTCACCTTGACGCCGAGGATTTCCTCGAATTCATCCATACCCAGGCGATCGTAATCTCCGTCATCTCTCCAGTGTTCCAGATGAATGATGAAGTCGATCCGCTTGTTGGGAATCATGGTGGACAGTCCGTAGAGGGCTGATACATCTATGATGCCAAGGCCTCTCACTTCCATCATGCCGAAGGTGATTTCAGGGCATCTGCCTCGAAGCACCCCATCTACAGCTCTGATATCCACTGCATCATCCGCCACCAGTCTGTGTCCTCTCTTCAGAAGCTCCAGCGTCGCTTCGCTCTTACCGATGCCGCTGACTCCAGTGATGAACACACCCATGCCGTAGATGTCCACAAGGGTTCCATGAAGCCTTGTTTCCGGTGCGATCTCATTGGACAGATACATGGTCAGTCTGGAAATGAAGATGGTGGAGGAAAGATCGGTGCGCAGAATCCACTTCTTG
>RZYZ01000554.1 GCA_009930125.1 Clostridia bacterium
CCCGATAGCTATCCGAAAAGATTCAGTGTAAATGTGGCAGATATATGGAAGGAAAGAGTGCACTCTTACCCGGGGAGATCTCACGGACATGGAAGAGATGAATTTCTCAACATGGTCGAAAAAGGTTCATCGTGAGAAGTCAGCAGAGGTCGTAGTACCTGGCGCACGCCAGGAAAGGACCGAATCATAGGAGGTGAAGAACTTGAAATTTACTCAGGACTTTGTAGAGTACAGACAACTTCATATTGAAGACTATCTGCAAGAGAATACTGTGGAACAGGAAGGTAAGGCAGAAGTGTATAGAAGTCTGGAGATGAATGAGAGAATCGACACCAACAGCATAACTGTACAAGGACTACTCGGAGATATTATCTCCGTGGAAAATCTGAACGAGGCCAGAAAAAGAGTGAAGAAGAACAGAGGGAGTCATGGAATAGACAGGATGGGCGTATCCGAAATGGACGCGTTCATGCTGGCACATGGCGGAGAGCTCAGAAACTCACTTCTTAATGGCAAGTACAAACCGCACCCCGTAAGAAGGGTGGAAATTCCGAAAGACGATGGTTCCAAGCGCAAGCTTGGGATTCCAACCGTTGTGGACAGGATGATTCAGCAGGCGATGGTCATCAAACTTACGCCACTGTTTGAACCCCAGTTCTCCGAAAACAGTTTTGGATACAGACCTGGGAGAAGTGCACACGGAGCAATCAGACGCTGTAAGGAATATCTGGATGACGGCTACAAATGGGTGGTGGACATGGACCTTGAAAAGTTCTTTGACACAGTGAACCAGAGCAGACTGATACAGATAATCAGTGATACAGTGAAAGACAGCAGGGTAATATCCCTAATCCATAAATATCTGAAAGCAGGTGTGGTGGTGGAACAGAAGTTTGAGAAAACGGACCTGGGGGTACCCCAGGGTGGCCCGCTTTCACCACTGCTGAGCAATATCATGCTGAACAGGCTGGATGTCGAACTCGGACAGAGAGGACTCCGGTTTGTGCGGTA
>RZYZ01000555.1 GCA_009930125.1 Clostridia bacterium
GCCAGTAAAGCACTGAGCTTTATCAAGGCACAGATGGATATCAACAACTTCACGCATAAGATCATTTTTGCCAAAGAGTATGGTGCTTACTACTATGGCGATGTGATGTATGGAACCATAGAGGGCTTCTCTGGTGGTGAATCGATGGGGCCGACCAGCATCTCCTGTCCCTTCTACGATTTTGACTACAAAGGAACGGTAGGTGGTACCTGTTCTGGGGAGGGTGTGAATGTTCATCTGATCCATGATAATGATTACCTGGTTATGACCTGCCCCAGTGTGGATGGAACCTGGCAAAGTCAGATGCTGTATAAAGAGATATACACGGTTATTGACTATGACGAGTTAGGACAGGAGATCGGAACCCATGAAGAGGAAGTGGAATACTACCTGCCGGTTGAAATCGGAGAAGGCATCAAAGAATTCAGGCTGTGTACAGGGCTGACCAGTGAATGGGAAATCCTCATGCAGACGGGAGAAGTGACCACGATGAGGCTTGTCTATCACGCCACTGGGGAGATCATGCCAGAGAATGGTGGTGGGGCTTATCCTTATCTGACAGATTATCTTTTCCGTTTGTATACCTACTCCGATGCCGAGTACCTCAATGATGAGTGTCCTATCTTCTATATAAATGGTCAGTATATGTGGTACGCAGACCATGTGGCAGAAGGAACCAAGATCGGCATTGTGATGAATGGAACAAATATCCTGGCCATTTCGGGTGGTGTGTCAAATGTGGATAATGGACGACTTCCTGCATCCTTTAAGGTGCCGCCGGATGACCCACAATACGATAAGGATGGCTCAAAAGCTTTATGGAAATACGGCTATTGCCTGAACTATCGTACCTGGGCTTACGATATAGGACTGGCACTTCTTGTCTTTACGACCTCTCACGATTATTCCCTATGCAGGGAAATGATGAACCGCCTGAAGTATGAACAAAACCCCGATGGCTCTTTCAACTTCTCCTATGACATCTATGTGGGACAGCTGTTTGAAGGAT
>RZYZ01000556.1 GCA_009930125.1 Clostridia bacterium
GGGTATGTGCGCTGCACTTTGTATCCATCGTTTCTGCTGCGGACAGAGCGGCGGCAAGGGTGGCAAGGTCCGTGTTGTATCTTGTCAGATCCTTTGTCAGAAGCAGAGAAAGATAGAGGCCTCCCTGGTCTTTGGAATGGAAGGTCTTTCCCATTCTCCCGCGCCCGCTGGTCTGGGTCTTTGCAAGAACCACGGTGTGGTCGGGCAGGTCCTTGTGCTCCTTGACATAGGTGTTGGTGGATGGAATCTCATCCAGAATGAGCATGTGGTAGGAGGAAGCGTTTGCGCCCAGATGCAGCCGGATTTCGCTTTCCGAAAGATGGTCGCTGCCCACCTCCAGGACATACCCCTTGTTCTTGACCGAGGTGATTTCATGTCCATCTCTCCGCAAGGCGTTGATGGATTTCCAGATGGCATTTCTGGAGATGCCAAGTTTTGTGGACAGATCATTTCCCGAGAGGATGGTTCCTTTATGCTCTTCCAGTAGAGCCAGTATCTTATCTTTACTCACGATGCACACTCCTGACGATTCATAGGTTTCCGTTTCAGGCCAGACCTTGGGTCCGGAACGGATTTTCACTCCCTTCAGTATAATGACTTTGGTTCCTTGAGTCAACCTGAAATTAAAATAGGGTTGACTCAAGGGGTGTTGACAGACAAAGAGGAATCTGTTAAAATACCCCTATAGGGTATAACTCTATGCTAAACATTTCAATTCGGAAGGTGAATATAATCATGAATCATGTAACAATCTATACTACCCCAACCTGCATCTGGTGTAACCGCGCAAAATCCTATCTGAGACAGCAGAACATTTCCTTTGTGGAAAAGGATGTTTCCAGAGACAGAGAAGCTGCCACGGAAATGATCAAGAAGACCAATCAGATGGGTGTACCGGTGCTGGATATCAACGGAAGCGTCATCATCGGGTTTGATCAGCATGGAATCAACAGACTGCTGGGTCTATAGGTAGAGTAATGACTGGACATACGGGTAATCGGATG
>RZYZ01000557.1 GCA_009930125.1 Clostridia bacterium
GTATATACCATTGGAAAGCTCATGAGCGAAACGCTTCAGGAACATCGCAAAATCGAGAAAACGGAAGCCAGAAATATCATGGTGAAGTATTTGAATTACGTGGGATTGTCTGAAGATGTCCTGCGCCGATATCCACATGAACTCTCCGGCGGAATGAAGCAGCGAGTGGTTATTGCCATGGCGCTGTTTTTGGAACCCAAAGTCATCGTGTGCGACGAACCCACCACCGCTTTGGATGTTGTGGTTCAGGCACAGATTATCAACTTGCTCAAAGAGCTAAAGGAAAAATTGAACCTCTCGTTTATCTTTATCACCCATGACTTGGCGACAGAAGCAGAAGTGTCAGACCGTGTGCAGATTATGTATGGCGGAAAGATCATGGAAATCGGGACTAATCAACAGATATACGGTGAACAAGGGCCGATGCACCCTTACACACGGAGGCTTCTGGAAGCAACGCCAAGACTTCACGAAGAAGTGGAAGAACTGGCCTTTATTCCGGGTACCCCCCCCGATTTGTTAAGACCGCCACAGGGGTGTAAATTCCACGAAAGATGTGATGTGGCCATGGAAAAATGTAAGACCGAAGAGCCGGATCTCATCGAAGTCGCACAAGACCATTACGTCGCATGCTGGAGGTGCAGAAAATGAGTGAAAGCAAATATTTAGTCGAAGTGGAAAATCTTCAAAAATGGTTTCCAGCCAGACGAACGGTCAAAGAAGTAATCAAAGGCGAACAGCGATATGTGAAAGCAGTAGATGGCGTCAGCTTTAAGATAGAAAGAGGTGAGATCTTCGGGCTGGTCGGAGAATCCGGATGTGGCAAGACCACTACGGGAAAACTGATCATGAAATTGTTGGATCCTTCCGGTGGAAAAATCACCTTTGATAATGAAGATGTGACGCATTTGGATCATGTGGCCCTGGATAAATACCGGCAGAACGTTCAAATGGTTTTTCAGGATCCGTATGCATCGATGAATCCCAGATTCAGGCTTAGAG
>RZYZ01000163.1 GCA_009930125.1 Clostridia bacterium
TCCAGAATCTCTTCTTCCGTCTCTTCTCCCAGATCCAGGAAGGATCCGTCCGCCTGCTGGTTCTTGGCCAGCACTCTCAGAAGGTTGTCACGATCATACTTGATGGCCATCTTCGCTTCCTTATGAGTCATGCCTGAGGTGGCCATCTTTTCTCTGATGTTCACATCAAAGCTGTAGGCCGCTTCATCCAGGAAGTATCCTCTTGCCAGATTCTTCATGGTGGATTCCGTCATATCCATGGGCACAATCCTGTTGAGACCGATGCCCAGGACCGGATCTTCGATGGTTTCCAGCATCATGAAGCTGGTTTCAGAGGAAATGATGGAATTTTCCTTGGACAGATCAAGGATTTCTTCCTTGATCTGCTCCCGTTCCACGCCTCTTGCGAACCTTTCCTTCTCCACCAGGGACTCGATTCTCTTTCTAGCCCACACCTTCTGTATGAGTTTGGAGTTCTCTTCGATTTCCAGCTTGTCCAGGTCGATGTGCATGGTATAATCCACATCGTCCACTACACCTCTGATGTCGATGCTACCGCTGATGCTTCCATCCACCAGTGCGAAGATGGTGAAGGGTTCTCTGTCGTAGAGATAGGTGATGGTTCCAGGATAGGTCTTTTCAACAACCATGTCCCCGAAATCGATCTCCGTCACATCCAGCTGCGGATTATGAATTCTATTGAACTGTCTCAGAATGATGTCATCGATTCTTTCCCCTTCATCGATGAATTCCGGTCTGCCATTACCCACTTCAGCAAGCTTGTTGATGAAGAAGCTGTTCACTTCCGTATCCATGCCGATGGGGAAGATTCTGTTGTTTTCAATGTTGGTTCTCACATATTCCAGCACTTCATCCTCATCCACCACATTATCATCGGTGAAGAGGAAGATGGTGCACTCTTCGCCATCCTCGTCCGCTTCTCTTATGGCGTCCTTCACCGCTTCAAAGGTGCAGTCTCCTTCTCTTGTGGTGAGCCCTTCGATCCACTCCGTGGCTGCGGCAAGGTTTTCCTTGGTGAATTTCACCTTTCCTCCTGCGGAGAACTTGTACACTTCTTCGTTATAGGCGACAAGATTGAAGGTATCTCCCTCATCCAGGCTTCTCAGCGCGATGAGCACCGCGTTTTTCGCCTCTTCCAGCTTGAATCCCTCCATGGATACGGACGTATCCAGAATGAAGGAGTAGTTGGTGGTATATTCCACCGGAATATCCGGAAGAACCGGCGCCAGCTTCAGCATGAGGATGGATTTTTCCATCTCATCTTCATAGTAGCTGTAGCCCATGCCCGCAGCCGTCTGGGGTGTAACTTCCCTCATGGTGAGAATGAAGTCATGGTCCAGGGTCTGAGCCTTGGTCACGGTGATTTTGGATAAGGTGTCGTCTTCCCTCTCCACTTTGATTCTATGGCTTGGGGATTTGAATTCCATTCTTGAATAGGACTCCACCAGAAGAGACAGATAGAAATCCATTTCCTCCGCTTCCTCTTCCTCCTCATCTTCCGTGTAGTAGATGGGGTCCACCACAGACGGGATGTACAGCGAAAGCGTGTCATCTTCATAGGTCAGCTGGTCCATGTAGCTGATTCTAAGATTCACTTTCTCATTGGGAAGAATGTTCCCGATGGTTACGGTGAAATACTCATCATCCTTCTGTTCCAGTGTCAGGGTATTGATTCCTTCTTCCCTGCTTTCCTCCAGCATGGTGAGAACCGCTCCTCGCTCCTCCACCATGGCTTTCAGGTTTCTTCCACCCAGATTCACCTCAATGCCTGTGATCAGGGAAGTGGTGGGCACCGGGAAACTGTAGACTCCTTCGATGTTGTCTCCAGTCGTGTTTTTGTAATCCTGGGAAATGGTGTATTCTATATACTCTCCACAGATGTTTCCGGTGACATCAAGACGGTTCAGTTTCACCTTCTTGTTGTCTCTTGTAGAAAGACCGTATTTTTTCAGCATTCTTATTGTACCTCCTTGAAAGGCAATCTATTATTTCTATTATAAGCTATTGAGGCATCAGGTTTAAAGGGAAAACGGAATTTATTCTCTGAGAAATCCTTCCCCCCCGCCTGGTATCTGAAAAGGAGACCGATTACAAGGAATCTGCCTCCCTCCTTATAAAGATGAACAGACATCAACCTGACCGGCAAGTGTACTGTTCCTATTTCTTCAGACAGGTCCACATGGATTTTCCCTGGCGCTTGGACTGATACATGGCCTGGTCCGCTCTTTTCACGGCATCCATATACCCCGTATCTTCTGTGCTGAATCTGGTGGTGCCGATGGAAATGGTGGCGCCGATGGTCGACGTCTCTGTTTCAATGGAAATTTCTCGGATTTTCTCCTGAATCTTCCGGATTCTGGACACAATCCTCTCCTCTGCAGTCTCATGGATTAGACAGATGAATTCATCCCCACCCCATCTTATGATGGAGTCAAGAGGATCCAGTGCGTCCTTCACCTTGGCGGTCACCGACACGAGCACGCGGTCTCCTATTTCATGCCCCAGTTCATCATTGACACGCTTGAAGTTGTCGATATCAAACATCAGCACCACTGGCGTCGTACCGCTGACCTGGTATTTATCGAAGTAGATCGACAGCATCTTCTCTCCAGAACGGCGACTGCCGGCACCGGTGAGAAGGTCCAGATTCAGCTCGCTTTCCAGCTTTTCCATGGATTTTCTGAAATAGCGCTCATTGACCACATAGAGCACCAGAAATCCCATGGCGATGGCCAGAATGGAATAGATGAGAAACATCAGGATATTATCCGACAGACTCGCATCACTCACGGCTGTGACTGACTCCACAATGGATTTCACATCATCCAGATGAACCCCCATGGCGACAATCCAGTCAAAAGGTTCATAGAGCTTGGCATAAGTGATCTTTTCCGATATGATTTCCGAATTCAGTTTCTTGAAGTGATAGGTGAAGAAAACCTCCCCGGAAGAGCGGATCCCTTCCAGTTCGATAAGATAGGGCAAATTCCCCGCTGCATCCTGTGTGTCGGTGGACAGAAAGTTTCCTTCCGTATCTTTGAGATTCGGATGAATTCTTCGGATGGCGTAGTTCTCGCCGCCTTCATATCGAAGCACCTCATTCACCCACATATAGGAATCATTGGAGAATTCCTGCTGATGAATCACTTCCCGGATTTCCTCCTTCACCATATGATCGATGTAATCCTCATGGACACCGAATATGCCGACGAGGCTTCCGTGCTCCAACTTTTCTGATACCACCAGACAGGATCCGATATTTTCCAGAACCGGTTGTTCCTCTGATGCTTCGGGCAGATTCTCATACAGAATCTCTCCTGTATCCTTTCTGTAGAGGACTCCAGTCCATACCCCCGTATCATTCTCTTCCTCGAATACTCTGATGTAGAAAGACGCGAAATCCGTTTCCGAAAGATCCTCCTCATCCTGAAGTCTGCGCAGTCTCTGCTCCGCATGTAGCTGGTACTGCTTTGTTTTGGTCACCTTCAGCGTGTCAATTTCCAGAATCAGATTGTTCACGGTGTCCTTGAGGTAATCCTTCTTCAGCTGGATGGCCATCTCCCCGATCTGCTTCGTGTAGATTTCCTTGTTTTTCTCATGGGAGGCGTTATGAATGAAAATCATGGCCAGCATCATCAGCCCTGATATCATGAGTACGATTAGGCGATATCTGTTTCTCAATTCCTCTTATTCCCCTCTTGTATTTCTATGACAATCTTTGTGACTGCCCTGTTTCCAACGACAATTAGATTCATTATATCATTCTTTCATCTTTCCTGTATGGATACATCACAACAATCTATTGAATTAGTGTAAAAAAAATAAGCGCTTCTGCGCTTATTTTACGGCCTGGCATAGGCCAGGCTCGTAATTTGAGACTACTTTGGCAATGGAGTGACTCACCGAATGTAATAATCCGGTAAGGGGCTCCATCCCGCTTCATCTCATGGATACCGTTGCCGATATCACATATTCATTGTATAAAAAACAGGTAATAAAATCAATAATCCGAGAGAAAATTAGCATATTATCAATATACTCTTAACACAGAAATTACTTTGATATCCTGTGTATTTCCACAAACGACTAAACTTTATCTTCTGTCTTCCATTTTGATGACTTTCGTCTTGTGCTCATGATTTCTGATATGCTTTTCGCAATACTCATAGTTCCCCTCACACTTGGAGCAGAATCGAAACTCCATGTTGGGATCGTCCTTCTCCGTGATACCGCAGACGGTGCACTTGTGGATGGTGCTCACCCTGGTGGTCAGTTTGGCGGATTCGATGTTTCTTCTCATCTGCTGGGTCTTGCTCTTCCTTCGCCTGTCCTTCATGAATCCCGGACCGAAGAAGATAAAGAAGTTCAGCAGTGAAATGAGGATGATGATTCTCACAACCCAACCGGATGTGATGAACTGGAACAGTACTGTGGCTCCGTAGATGTATCCCAGATACTTCACCTTCACCGGAAGAATGAAGTAGATGTTCACAAGACTGTCCGGGAATGTGCTGGCGTAAGCCAGAAACAGCGTCATATTCAGATACATGGTGGTGGTGTATCCGATGGCGAAGCCCACGAGAATCGTGAAAAACAGTCCCATGAAGTAATAGGTGTTAAACCTTGTGGTTCCCCAGGCCATTTCCAGTATTCTACCGATGTAGTAATAGAAGAACAGGCTGATGATCACCAGGAAACTGCCGGAACCCGGTATGAAGATGAAGGTTATGACTCTCCAGATCTGCCCCTGCAGAATCAGTTCTCTGTTGAAATAGAGCATCTGCGAGAGCAGTCCGTTTGAAGCCATATCCACGATGAAAACCAGAAACGATGCCATCATGATATACTTCATCAAATCCCTGATGGCGAATCTGGCTACGAATCTATCCAGTTTGTCTAAAAATCTCATGTCTTACATTCCCTTCCTTTGGCATTTACGCCATTGCTATAGTTTATTGTATATACATTTCTTTAAATTCCTCTTAAGACATAGTCATTTTACCATATTCC
>RZYZ01000164.1 GCA_009930125.1 Clostridia bacterium
GCATCTGATGCCGGCGCACAGGACCCACATGGTGATAATGTAGTCGACGCGGATTTCAAGGTTGAGGATGACAAGGAATAAGGTTATAATACTAAAGGTGTTCAATAGGGATGGGCAGGATTGCCCTTCCCTACTTGAAATTAATCCGTATTCTATGCCTTGACTGAAGGCAGTGCGAAATAATAGGTGGTGTAAGAATGGCAAAAAGAGACTTATATGAGGTTTTAGGACTTCAGAAGGGTGCCGATGAAAAACAGATTAAGAGTGCTTTCAGAAAGCTTGCGATAAAATATCATCCAGATAAGAATCCAGGTGACAAGGAAGCTGAAGAAAAGTTCAAGGAAATCAATGAGGCCTATCAGGTGCTCTCGGATCCTCAGAAGAAAGCCCAGTATGATCAGTTCGGAACAACGGACTTCAACGCGGGAGGAGCTGGCGCAGGCTACAGTGCACAGGACTTCGGTGATTTCGGAGACATCTTCGAATCCTTCTTTGGCGGCGGATTCGGTGGAGGATCCAGAAGAAGAACCGGACCAAGACGTGGTGCAGATCTGGAGTACAGACTGGATCTTACTTTTGAAGAAGCGGTGTTTGGTGTAGAAAAGGATGTTACCATAACAAGAACCGAAGACTGTGATGTCTGTCATGGTTCAGGCGCCAAGAAAGGATCCACGCCGGAAACCTGTAAGACCTGTCATGGTTCAGGTACAGTAAGGGTGCAGAGGCAGACTCTGTTCGGAAACATGGTGCAGGAGACGGTCTGTCCGACCTGTGGCGGTAACGGAGAGATGATCTCAGACCCCTGCGACAACTGCAAGGGAAAAGGTCAGGTCAGACAGAGAAGAAAGATCAGCGTCAAAGTGCCTGCAGGTGTGGACTCTGGCAATGTGATGCCCCTTCGAGGACAAGGAGATAAAGGAGCCAAGGGAGGACCTTCCGGGGATCTTCATATCGTAATCAATGTGAAGCCTCATAAGTTCTTTATCCGAAAAGGCAACGATATCTATGTGGATACCCATATCAATATCGCAGAAGCCGCTCTTGGAAAAGAAGTGAAAGTACCAACCATCGATGGCGATGTGTCCTATGAGATTCCATCTGGAACTCAGTCCGGTACACTTTTCCGATTGAAAGGAAAAGGGGTCACCATGGTCAATTCCAGAAGCGGAGCACGAGGGGACCAGTATGTGAATGTCATCGTGGATGTGCCGAAGAAACTGAACGACGCTCAGAAAGAAGCGCTGTATCAGTTTATGGAAGCCTCCGGTCAGATCATCGATCGTGGTGAAAAAGACGACAAGAAAGACAAGAAAGAAAAGAAAAAGTTCGGGATCTTCTAAGGTGCCTGAACAAAAGATAGAGAAGATGGATAGCCTCAGCTGCTTCAAATGGAAGCAGCTGGGGCTAATCCTATGTAAGTTTGCCGGATTTACTCCCATGGGAAATAAGTGTATTATAATAAGGATAATGAAGAAACACCGGAGTCTGAAACGGAAAGGAACCAGTTCAGTGCTGCGTTATGCGAGAAATACGTATCTGGGATAGATAGAGGAGAGAAACTAATGAGTACATGGAATGAAATTAAAATCATACTGAAGGAAGAGGATCTGGAGTATATTCAGGGGATCCTGTATTCGATGGATGTCAGAGGCGTTTCCATTGAAGATCCGAGAGACCTTCTGGATCGGGAACAGGGACCGCTTACCTGGGACTTTGCCGATATCAATATCTTTGAATACGGAAAAGACAAGGCGGTGGTCAGAGCTTACTTCAACATCGATGTGGATGTGAAGGAAGTCATCCATGAAATCAGAGAAAGAATCGAAAGTGCCAAGGAATTTGGAGTGGTTATAGAAGACTTTGAAATCTTTTTGGAAGAGGTTCATGAAAGCGACTGGGCCAATGAATGGAAAAAATACTACAAACCAACCAGAGTCGGTCATAAATTCGTCATCAAACCCTTATGGGAGGACTATGAACCGGAAGGGGATGAGATCATTCTGAATATGGACCCTGGCATGGCCTTCGGTACTGGTACCCATGAAACCACAAGACTCTGTCTTGAGGCCATTGAAGACTATATGAGAAGCGATACAAGAGTATTTGATATCGGTACCGGGTCAGGAATTCTTGCCATCGGGGCAAGGAAGCTGGGCGCCAGTGAAGTCGTAGGTGTGGATCTGGATACGGTGGCGGTGGATTCTGCCAGAGAAAACGTGGGATACAATCATCTTGACCATGTGGAGATTCTTCATGGGAATCTCATGGATGTGGTGGAAGGGACCGCGGATATCATCGTGGCCAATATCATAGCAGAAGTCATTCTTGTTCTGATCGATGATGTGAAGAAGAAAATCAATGTGGATGGAGTGTTCATCGCATCCGGAATCATCAGGGAAAAAGAGAAGATGGTCAGCGATGCCCTTCATGAAAAAGGGTTTTCCATTGTGGAAGTGAGAAGAGAGGGCGAATGGGTCTGCATCGTATCGGAGGTGTCTCATGCATAAGTTCTTCATAGATGAGATAGAGAATTCTGTAGCGACCATTTCAGGCGATGATCACAAGCATCTTTCACGGGTGCTGAGACTGAAAGAGGGGGACTCCATTATTGTCAATGATCTGAACGGAGTGGATTATCTTGCACGGATCGAGCGTATCGAAAAGCAGGCTACAAGTGTGGAACTACGCGAGAAAATAGAAGGAAGCAACGAAAGCTTCCTTGACATCACGCTCTATCAGGGGCTGCCCAAAGCAGGAAAGATGGATCTCATCGTTCAGAAAGCCACGGAGCTGGGTGTCAATCGCATCGTGCCGGTCATCACGGAAAGAGTGGTGGTCAAAAGCAGTTCGGAATTCAAGAAACTGGACCGGCTGAAAAGAATCATCCTGGAAGCCGCGAAGCAGTCCAAGAGAAGCAGAATTCCCGAGATTGAGCTTCCTATGGACTTCACTGAAGTCCTTCAGGACATGAAGAAGAATGAGATTCTCATCGTGCCTTATGAAAATGCCGAGAACTACGGGTTCAGTGCACTAAAGAAGGAACTCTGCGAACTGAGATCCTGCGGGATTCTCATCGGCCCTGAAGGGGGATTCACGGATGAGGAAATCGCATCACTTCATGAAAAGGGTGCGAAAATCGTGACGCTGGGAAGCCGGATACTGCGCACTGAGACTGCGGGATTTACTGCAATCACCATGGCTCAGCTGCTTTATGGAGATATGGGAGGAAAGATATAGATGAAAGTTGCATTTCAGACCCTTGGCTGCCGGGTGAATGTCTATGACTCGGAAGCCATGATCGAAATGTTCAAGAAAGACGGGTATGAACTGGTGGATTTCAATGAACCCGCCGATGTGTATGTGATCAATACCTGTACCGTCACCAATATGGGAGACAAGAAATCAAGACAGCATATCAGCCGTGCCAAAAGGACAAACAAGGATGCTATAGTGGCTGTGGTGGGATGTTATTCCCAGGTGAGCAAAGAGGATGTCATGGAGATTCCTGGCGTGGATGTGATTCTGGGATCAAGAAACAAGAGTGACATCGTATTTCATGTGAACCGCTCCAGAGCGGAAAAGAAGCAGATTGTGGAAGTCACAGACAAGATTCTTCTGAATTCGAAGTTTGAAGATCTGGGTGTCACAGGCTATGAAGGAAAGACAAGAGCGTTTCTCAAGATCCAGGATGGATGCAATCGCTTCTGCTCCTACTGCATCATCCCTTATGCGAGAGGGGGTTTATCCAGCAAGAATCCTGAAAGTGTACTGAAGGAAATCAGGAAACTGGCTGAGGAGGGCTTTACAGAAGTCATTCTTTCAGGCATCCATATTGCATCCTACGGACACGATCTTCCGGAGAAGACAGACTTACTGGACCTTCTGGAAGAAATCGAGCTGATCGATGGAATTAAAAGAGTCCGCATCGGATCCATTGAGCCTATGTTTTTCAAAAATGGCAGAATGGACCGTATCGTGAAGTTGAAGAAGCTGTGTCCTCATTTCCATCTGTCTCTCCAGTCCGGAGCAAGAGAAACATTGGTACGGATGAACAGAAGATATACCCCTCTGGACTTCAGTGAGGTTGTGGAAGAGATCAGAAAAAGACTTGCGAAAGCGTCCATCACAACGGATGTGATTGTAGGTTTTCCCGGTGAAACGGAAGAGGAGTTCAATGAAACCTATTCATTTCTTGACAGGATGAAGCTCACAAAGGTTCATACATTCAAATACAGCCCGAGAAAAGGGACGCCCGCATATCATATGGAAGATCAGGTGGACGGAAATGAGAAGGATCGTCGAAGCAAGCTGATCATGGCGCAGAGCGATAAGAACGAAGATGATTTTCTAAAGAGCTATGTGGGGAAAACCTGTGAGGTTCTGTACGAGGAAGGAAAAGATGGAGTTCACATGGGCTATACTGCGAACTATATGAAAGTAAGCGTGCGATCTCATGAGAATATCCAGGGGAGATACCTCCCGACGAAAATCACGAAAGTGAAAAATCAGGTTCTGATGGGCGAAATTCTTGTGTAAATTAATGTCAGAATCATTCACTTTTTTACCGCTTAACGTGTATAATGGTTATAAATATAAACGGTAAAGGGGGGATAAGTTATGGATTGTCTGTTCTGCAGGATTATTGCCGGGGAAATACCATCTGACAAGGTGTATGAAGATGAAGATCTTTTTGCCTTCAGGGATATTGACCCGAAAGCGCCCACCCATATCCTCGTGATTCCAAAAAAACATATTCAGTCTGTGAATGAGATAGACCAGGATAATGCGGATCTGATTTCAAAAGCCTATCTTGTGCTGAAAAAGCTGGCAGAAGAGG
Source organism: Clostridia bacterium (assembly GCA_009930125.1). GTDB lineage: Bacteria > Bacillota > Clostridia > Clostridiales > Clostridiaceae > Proteiniclasticum. Next base: position 4,838 of record RZYZ01000164.1, read on the forward strand.
AAGGGATTGCAGAGTCCGGATACCGGATTGTTGTCAATATCAATGAGGATGGCGGCCAGTCAGTAGGGCATTTGCACTTCCATCTTCTGGGTGGAAGAAGTTTATCATGGCCACCAGGCTAAAACATTGACTGATGATTGATTTTATACTATAAT
>RZYZ01000165.1 GCA_009930125.1 Clostridia bacterium
AAGCGGAAGATTGTAGAACTCTGCAAATTCAGCAAGCGAAGCCACTTTCTCTCCCACTGCCGAGCCCATGCTGCCCATGATGAACCCAGGTTCCATGACGCCCATGGCCACTCTGATTCCACTGATGGTGCAGTACCCGGTGATGATGCCCTCGAAGGTTTTCGTCTTCTCTTGAACCTTTTCGATTTTAGCCTCATAACCTGGAAAATCCAGCGGATTTCTCCCTACGATGTTCCCGTTGATTTCCCGGAAGCTTCCTTCATCTGCGATGAGACGGATCCTCTCCCAGGCGCCCATTCTCTCATAGGTGCCGCATCGGGGGCAGATCAGATGGTTCTTCATGAGATCTTCCTTCAGAATCATCTTTTCGCACCCTCTGCACTTATGCCACATGCCTTCCGGCACTGAGGGCTTGACTTCCGTTTTCTCCTTCTGCTCCACGGAGTGGGTATCAAGGGTAAAATAATTTCTTTTCTTTTTGAAGATGGCCAAAACAGATTACCCCCTTAATTGATCCAATGTCAGTGTATGGTACGCTCCACTGAGAAAACTGTCGTGGGAGAGAATCTCCTCCTGATAGAGCTGATTGGTCTTGATGCCCTGGATGGTCAGTTCATAGAGCGCGCTTCTCATCTTTAAAATTGCCTCTTCCCTGTTTCTGCCATGGACGATGATTTTTGCCACCATGGCATCATAATAAGGCAGAATCTTTGACCCGGTGTAGCAGCCGCTGTCCACCCTAATGTCCTTGCCCGAAGGAAAATGGAGAAAGTCGATGTTTCCAGGAGACGGCGCGAATCCGTTTTGCGGATCCTCCGCATTGATTCTGCACTCGATGGCATGGCCTTGGAAGCGGATGTCTTCTTTATCGAAGGAGAGCTTCTCGCCCATGGCGATCAGGATCTGCTCCTTGATGAGATCCACCCCTGTGACCATTTCCGTCACCGGATGCTCCACCTGAATTCTCGTGTTCATTTCCATGAAATAGTAGTTTCCGTCGTCATCCAGAAGAAATTCGATGGTTCCTGCCCCCAGATAGTCTGATGCTTCAGCCAGGGCCACCGCGGAGGCACCCATTTTCTCTCGAAGCAGCTGGGAAAGGCTTGGTGAAGGAGATTCCTCCAGCACCTTCTGCTTTCTTCTCTGGAGGGAACAGTCCCTTTCGCCCAGATGCACCGTGTTCCCATGCTGGTCTCTCAGAATCTGAAATTCGATGTGTCTTGGATTTCGGAGATACTTCTCCAGATAGACGCCATCTTCCCCGAAGTTCGCCTTGGCTTCATTTTTCGCCCCCGAAAATGCCCCTTTCAGATCCTCTTCCCTTTCCACGATCCGGATTCCTTTTCCTCCACCCCCGGAGGAGGCTTTTACGAGAATCGGATATCCGATTTCCCTTGCCACAGGAATCGCCTCTTCATAGGTATCCACTTCCCCATCGGAGCCTGGCACCACAGGAACACCTGCATTTTTCGCAAGTTCCTTGGCCCTGGCTTTATCCCCCATGGCTTCCATGGTCTCTTCACTGGGCCCGATGAATCCGATGCTGCAGGCTCTTAGGAGTCTGCGAAACAGTGGATTCTCGGAGAGAAAACCATATCCAGGATGAATGAGATTCGCTTCGGACAGCACCGCAGCGCTGATGATATTCTCCATATTGAGATAACTGTCCTTGGAGAAATTCTCTCCGATGCAGTAGGCCTCGTCTGCCAGCTTCACATGCAGGGCATCCTGGTCCGCCATGGAATATACAGCCACAGTCTCCATATTCAGTTCATGAGCCGCTCTAAGAATTCTTAAAGCGATTTCTCCTCTATTGGCTATGAGTATTTTCAATGGTATCACCTATCCTAACATGAATATTAGTTCCGCTTCGCAGACCAGGGCATCCCCTACGTATGCTTTTCCTTTTCCTTTTCCATAGGAGCTCTTGAGCTTATCTATGGTCACTTCCAGTCTCAGGGTATCCCCCGGCACCACCTGTTTTCTGAACTTCACATTGTTGAGCCCCCCGAAAAAAGGGGTCTTGCCCTTGTTTTCTTCCATGGACAGGATGCTGTATCCGCCTGCCTGTGCCAGAGCCTCCACGATGAGAACCCCGGGCATCACGGGATACTCCGGATAATGTCCCCTGAAGAACTCCTCATTGTAGGTCACATTCTTTATGCCTGTGCAGCTCACCCCCGGCGTCACTTCGATGATTCTGTCGATGAGAAGAAACGGCGGTCTGTGGGGCAGCACTTTCTTGATTCCGTTGATATCTATATGGTCCATTAGTCCTCCTCCAGAAGAAACAGCACTTTCCCAAAGTCTGCCATATCTCCGTCGGAGAGAAGCACCTTTCTGATGGTACCGTCATGGCTGCTCTTGATTTCATTCATGATCTTCATGGCTTCCAGAATGCAGAGCACATCGCCCTTCTTCACTTTCTGTCCCACTTTCACAAAGGGCTCCTCGTTTTCCGAAGGTCTGCTGTAGAAGGTGCCGACGATGGGTGAAGTGATCTTCTGGAATGATTCATCTGAAGCCTCGTCTTCTTCCTGTTTGTTTTCTTCCACTTGATTGCTTTTCTTATCTTCCTTTTCCTGCACGAAGCTTCTTTTCACCTTCGTCTCATGCTGAACAGGATGCTTTCCTTCTTCTCCTTGCAGGAGTCTTCCAGCGGAAAACTCGTCTCCTTTGAGCTTTACACTCAAAGTAGTGAGATCCGATGCTTCGAACTTTTCAAGAAGAAGCAGAATGTCGTTTAATTCCATCTATTTCCCCTCCCATTTTCGAAAGAGCAGTGCAGCGTTGTGTCCGCCGAATCCCAGAGAATTGGACAGCACATAGGTCAGGTCCTTTTTCAGACCTTCTCCGATGATGATGTTCGCTTCCACGTCAGGATCAAGATTACTTGTACCGATGGTCTGTGGAATGTAGCTCTCCTCGATGCTCATGAGAGACAGGATCGATTCCACTGCGCCTGCTGCGCCTAGAAGATGTCCTGTCATGGATTTTGTGGAGGAGACTGGAACGTCTTTCCCGAAGAGATTCACAATGGCACCTGATTCCAGTCTGTCGTTCATAGGCGTACTGGTGCCGTGGGCATTGATGTAGTCCACTTCTTCCGGCGTGATGCCCGCCTCCTCCAGTGCCTTCTTCATGGCCATGTAGGCTCCTTTAGCTTCCGGATGTGGTGCTGTGATGTGGTAGGCATCGGATGTGCTTCCGTAACCCACCACTTCTCCGTAGATCTTTGCTCCTCTTTTCATCGCACCTTCCAGATTTTCAAGAATCAGGACGCCAGCGCCTTCTCCCATGACGAAGCCCTTGCGGTCCACATCAAAGGGAATGGATCCTTTTTTGGCATCCTCCGTTTCATTCAGCGCTTTCATGTTGGAAAACCCTGCGATGGCCATGGGTGTAATGGACCCTTCTGTTCCACCCACAATGGCCGCCTTGGCATAACCATGCTTGATGGCACGAAAGCCTTCTCCGATGGAGTGGGAACCTGAAGCGCAGGCGCTGACAGGTGAAAAGGAAGACCCCATGGCGCCATGGCGAATGGAGATCTCTCCTGCCGCCATGTTCACGATATTCATGGGAATGAAGAAGGGCGAAACCCTTCCCGGACCTTTATTGAGATAGGTTTCCAGATTGGATTCCATGGTTTCCAGTCCACCGATGCCTGAGGAAATCAGCACGCTGACCTCAAAAGGATCGTAGGCTTCTTTAAGACCTGCCTGGTTTACAGCTTCTTCTGCAGCCACCACAGCCAGCTGGGTGAAACGGTCCATTCTTCTGGCTTCCTTCTTCCCGATCTTCTCGGAAAGATCGATGTCCTTCACTTCGGCAGCCAGGTGCGCTTTGAATGGCGCAGCATCGAATTTCGTGATGGTCCCGATGCCGTTTCGTCCCGCAAGAAGACCTTCCTTCACTTCCTCGTAATTATTTCCAATGGGGGAAATGATCCCCATACCTGTTACAACAACTCGATTCATACTTTCTCCTCCTACATGCTCATGCCGCCATCGACAGCAATGACCTGACCTGTGATGTAGCTGCTTTCTTCACTGGCCAGAAAATAGGCCAGCTTGGCAATGTCTTCCGTTTTTCCGAGCTTTCCGGAGGGGATTTCCCCCAGTATGCTCTCTTTGACCTTGTCGCTGAGGACATCGGTCATCTCCGTCTCGATGAATCCGGGTGCAATGGCATTGCAGGTGATGTTTCTTTTCGCCAGTTCCTTGGCCACGGACTTGGTGAGTCCGATGATACCCGCCTTGGAGGAGGCATAATTCACCTGTCCGGCATTTCCGCGCAGACCCACAACGGATGAGATGTTGATGATTCTTCCGTATCTCTTCTTCATCATCACACTGCTGGCAGCCTTGGTCATAAGAAAGGATCCGGTGAGATTCACATCGATGACGTTTCTGAAATCCTCCGCTTTCATGCGCAGCATCAGATTGTCCTTGGTGATGCCCGCATTGTTCACTAGAGCTTCAATGCTGCCGAAGGCTTCCACCGCTTCCTTCACCATTCTCTCCGCATCTTCAGAAACGGATACATCGCCCTTGAGGCAGAGGAAAGAAGCGCCTTTTTCCTTCAGGGTCTCCATGAGCTCCACGGGTTCTTTTCTGCTGTAGTTCAGGACCACATTCCATCCTCTTTCCGAAAAATACAGGGCGCAGCCTGCGCCGATGCCTCTGGAGCTTCCTGTGATCAGTACTGTTTTCTTTTCCATTATTTCTCTCCCTTCAGTTCGCTCACGGTCTTTTTGAAGTCTTCTATCGTATTGACTGCATAGACCCGGCCCTTCAGTCCGTTCTGCTTCAGAATCGACTGTAGTGCTTTGCCAGGCCCCAGCAGGATATGCACATCCTCTTCCGTGCTATCGAGTCTTTCCAGACAGGCACTGAGTCTTACAGGATGGTCGATATGTTTGGCCAGAATCTCTCTGTAGTCTTCTCCACTTTCATAGAAATCTCCCTTGAAGTTCGACAGCACTG
>RZYZ01000166.1 GCA_009930125.1 Clostridia bacterium
GAAACGACTCTGGGCATGGAAAAAGCCTTTAATGGGTATTTAAGATAGGGGAAGACATGGTAAAAGTTAGAAGTAATAATTCGCTCCGGTATCACGTTTATCATATGGTCACTCTATTTTATCCGGCAGGAAAGATCGAGTATCTGGATGAAGCGGATCCTTCGGAACCCGACATCGACGTCACGGTCAAGGATGATGTGCTCACAGTAAGATTCTTCGGGACTCGCTTCGTGCATGACTATCCGGATAAAAACCTGAACATCATGAGAAGAGTTCTTTTCAGGCTGCTGGAGGAGAAAACGGAGAAGCATCTTCCCTGGGGCATACTCATCGGGATTCGGCCTTCCAAGATTGTGAGAGAACTCATTGAAAAGAATCTGGAAAAGGAGGAGATTGTGAGGTTTCTTCAGGAGGAGTACCTGGCAGATCGGGAAAAGATCGAACTGGCCTATGAAGTGGCCCTGAAGGAATCGGATCTTCTAAGAAAAGTGGATACGGACCATTCGGTGGATATCTACATAGGGATGCCCTTCTGTCCCTCCAGATGCATCTACTGCTCGTTCGCTTCCAATGTATACAGAGGAAATCAGTATAAGGATACGTACCTGAAACTGCTGAAAATGGAAATGGAAGAGATCAGAACGTATATAGACGAGAACAGGCTGTCCATCAACAATGTGTACTTCGGCGGGGGTACCCCTACAGCGGTTTCGGATGAGGAGTTTGAAGAAGTCATGAAAAGCATCGATGAATGCTTCGTAAGAGGCAGAAATCTTCTGGAATTCACTGTAGAAGCGGGTAGAGTGGATAGCATCACCAGAGAGAAGCTTTTAAGCATGAAGAGACATCACACCTCAAGAATTTCCATCAATCCGCAGACGATGAATGACGACACGCTGAGGCTCATTGGTCGTAATCATGACCATGAAAAGGTTGTGGAGATATTTCATTTGGCAAGGAGCTTAGGTTTTGATAATATTAATATGGATATGATTCTGGGTCTGCCCGAGGAATCCCTGGAGGACGTGGAAAGAACCATAGAAGCGGTCAGAAATCTTTCGCCTGAAAGCATCACTGTCCATGGTCTGGCGCTCAAAAGAGCATCCCGACTTTACGAGGATTTCCTCATGGAAAAGAAATATGCGCTGCCCAGACAGGACGAAATGAATCTCATGTATCAGAAAACAGATGAGATGGCAAGGTCTCTGGGCCTTCAGCCCTACTATATGTACAGGCAGAAGAACATGGTGGGCAATCTCGAGAACGTAGGTTATGCGAAAGAAGGAACAGAAAACCTTTATAACATGGTCATGATCGAAGAGGTCAAAACCATCATTGCCGTCGGCGCGGACGGTGTAACGAAAAAAGTGAAGGACGGCAGAATCGATCGATTCGCCAATTTTAAAGGACTGAATGACTATACAGAAAGATTCCAGGAAATGATGGAAAAGAAGATGCGTTTCCTGACGGAATAAGGAGGAGAGAGTATGGACCTGCAGGCACCAAAAGGTACCAAGGATATGCTGCCCATGGAGGCGTATAAATGGCACCATATTGAAGAACATCTGAAAACAATCGCCCATGAATACGGGTTCAGGGAAATCAGAACACCGATGTTCGAAAGTACAGAGCTGTTCACACGAGGCGTGGGAGAGACCACGGACGTGGTACAGAAGGAGATGTATACATTTCTGGATAAGGGAGAACGAAGCATCACCCTGAAGGCTGAGGGAACCGCCCCGGCTGTCAGGGCATTCGTGGAATCATCCATGTATGCCGATGCGCAGCCTACCAAGCTGTATTATTTCACACCTGTATTCAGGTATGAGAATGTTCAGAAAGGGAGACTCAGGCAGCATCATCAGTTCGGCGTGGAGCTGTTCGGTAGTGAAGAGCCTTCTGCGGATGCTGAAGTCATCTCCATTGCCATGAGCGCTTTTGAGCAGCTGGGCATCTCAGGTCTGACGCTGAAGATCAACTCCATTGGCCATCCTGAATGCAGAATGGATTACAATGTGAAGCTGAAAGAGTTTCTGACACCCCATTACGAGGATCTCTGTCCGGTATGTCAGGAGAGATTCCATAAGAATCCCATGAGAATTCTGGACTGCAAGGAAAGAAGCTGTCAGCTGATTGTAAGAAATGCGCCGCTTATTCTGGATCATATCTGTGAAGACTGTAATGCGCATTTCACAAACCTGAAGAAGTATCTTGAAGCCATGGAGATTCCTTATGAGGTGGATAAAGGAATCGTAAGAGGTCTTGATTACTATTCCAAGACGGTTTTTGAAATCGTCAATAAGGATATTACGGTCTGTGGCGGAGGGCGTTATGATTATCTGATAGAAGAAATCGGTGGTCCGAAGATGCCAGCAGTGGGATTCGGCCTTGGCCTAGAGAGGCTTCTCATGACCATGGCGGATGAAGGGGTGGAGATTCCAGAACCCGTGCGTTTCGATGTATTCATCGCATCCATGGGAGAGGAAGCAGCCTTGAAAGCAGCATCTGTAGCACATAAGCTTCGTAGAATGGGTCTGAAAGTGGACATTGACCATATGGGCAAGAAGCTGAAAGCACAGATGAAATATGCCAATAAAGTCGGTTCGAGATTCACCATGATACTTGGTGAAGACGAGCTGGCAAGAAGTACGGCTTCTCTGAAGAATATGGGAAGCGGTGAACAAGTCGAAGTAAGGCTGTCTGCAGAGGAAATCATGCAGATGGTTCAAAGAGGTGAATAATAATGGGTGAAATGTTAGGCCAATCAAGAAGAACACATATGGCAGGTCTTGTGGATGAGAAGTTCATCGGACAGGAAGTCATTGTTACCGGATGGGTAGCAAAAAGAAGAAATCTCGGATCGCTTATATTCTGTGATGTCCGTGATACAGAAGGAATTCTTCAGGTTGTATTCAGAGAGGAAGACTCCAGGGAAGCCTACGAGAAAGCAGACAGACTGAGAAATGAATTCTGTATCCTTGTGAGAGGAACGGTGGCGAAAAGAGAATCCGTCAATGACAGCATTCCAACCGGGCAGGTGGAACTTATTGCGAAGGAGCTTAAGATTCTGTCTGAATCAGAAACTCCACCAATCTACATCAAAGAAAACCTGGATGCGGCGGAGAGCGTCAGACTGAAATACAGGTATCTGGATCTGAGAAGACCGGATATGCAGAGAATCTTCAAGATCAGAAGCAAAGCCTATATCTCCATCAGAAACTTCATGGATGGAGAAGGATTCCTCGAAGTGGAAACACCGATCCTCAATAAGAGCACACCAGAAGGTGCAAGAGACTATCTGGTGCCTTCAAGGAACTATCCTGGAAGTTTCTATGCGCTGCCACAGAGTCCTCAGATCTTCAAGCAGCTTCTGATGGTTTCCGGGTTTGATAAGTACTTCCAGATTGCCAAGTGTTTCAGAGACGAGGATCTGAGAGCCAACAGACAGCCTGAATTCACTCAGATCGACATCGAGATGAGTTTCATCGGGGTGGAAGACATCATCGATCTTAATGAGAGACTGGTGCAGAGAGTATTCAAGGAAGTGCTGGACAAAGATATCGCTCTACCTTTTGAAAGACTGACCTATAAAGAAGCCATGGAAAGATTCGGATCCGATAAGCCTGATCTGAGATTCGGCATGGAACTGAAGAATCTGACGGATCTTGTGGAGAATTCGGATTTTGCGGTGTTCAAAAATGCTATTGAGCAGAAGGGCAGCGTAAGAGCCATCACCCTTTCCGGTGGGGCATCCATGGGCAGAAAAGACATCGATCGTCTCGGTGACTTCGTGAAAACCTATCGTGCAAAGGGACTCGCCTACATTCAGCTGAAAGAAGAAGGCATCAAGTCCCCATTGTCCAAATTCCTCAGTGAGGAGGAGTTCAATGCAATCATTGAAAGGTCCGAAGCCAGAACCGGCGATGTGATTTTCATCGTCGCAGATAAGAATGAAGTGGTCTTCCAGTCCTTGGGCGCACTGAGACTGGAACTGGCGAAGAAGTACAATCTGCTGGAAGGTACTGAAGAATTCAAATTCGCCTGGGTGACGGAATTCCCGCTGCTTGAAAGAGATGAGGAAGCAGGAAGATTTGTGGCCCTTCACCATCCATTCACAAGTCCTATGGAAGAAGACCTGCATCTTTTGGATACAGATCCTGGAGCAGCTAGAGCCAAGGCTTATGATATGGTACTTAATGGAGAGGAGCTTGGTGGAGGATCCATCAGAATCCATGATTCAAAACTTCAGGAAAAGATGTTCACTTTACTTGGCTTCAGCAAAGAAGAAGCCTGGGAGAGATTCGGTTTCCTTCTGGAGGCATTCAAATATGGTCCACCACCACATGGCGGACTGGCATTTGGCATGGACAGACTGGTCATGTTCCTGGCTGGCACGGACAATATCAAGGATGTCATCGCATTCCCTAAGAATCAGAATGCATACGATCCCATGTCCGAAGCACCGAACACCGTGGATCCGGTTCAGCTCAAAGAATTGGGTATTGATGTAGTCAAGAAAACAGAAGAATAGATCTTCCACTAAAAAATGCAGCTGTATGCTTAAGGGGTACAGCTGCATTTTTTCAGTGGATCTGTTTGAATATTCGGATAGTGATTGAGAAATTCTAAAATCGGAACTTTAAATAGGATGAAATAGTATGAGATTTTCAATCATCACTTTAATTTTAAACGATTTCATATTATTATAGAATTATCAGGGTTAGCAAATGATTCTTAAAAAATATATAATCATGGACAAAAGTGAAGAAATATACCCATGATTCATGGACTTTCTAAGTTCATGGAGAATCCATTCGCGAACATCAACAAGACAAAATCCCTGCATGGCCTGGAAAAAAGGCTGAAACGCGAACAAAGAAGGCTTTCGAGAAAATACGAAAGCCTGAAAGTCAGAAATAAAGAAACGAAAGGAGAAGCTACTAG
>RZYZ01000011.1 GCA_009930125.1 Clostridia bacterium
GTGATTTTCACGCTCATCATCACCTTAGCTTCCTTCTTCATCGACATTGAGGAGAAGGGCATCTATTCAGACAGACTGTGGAATTTCTTCAACGGTCAGGTGGTGACGCAGAACTCCATCAACGGAAGAAATATTGAGGATCCCTTCAGCATTTCCATGTCCGGATACAACAATTCCGAGAGCAAACTGGGTGGTGACATCGTCATCAATGAAGAAGAGGTGCTTCATGCGGTAGGGGATGGCCCCATCTATCTCAGGGGCAGCGTGAAGGTGAACTATCTGGGTGACAGATGGACCAAGGAGTTCAGAGACTACCTGGAGACAGGCAGCATTGTGGAGGAGAAGATATCCTATTATGAAGAGGTGGCGGGAAACGAGGAAATGAATATTCTCGAGATCAGGCCCATAAAGGAGATGACCTCCCATCTCTTCAACAGCATCTACACCCGGGATATGGCCATCTCGAATAATCTGGCGCTTCTGTTTTATGATGAGAAGTATGATGTGTTCACCAGTAACAAGACGGTGACCAATGATTATTTCATCACCTATTTCGAAGAAGAACAGGTGAGAGCCCATCTGGCTGAAGTGGCAAGTCCTTCGGCAAGGGATGAGGCGTTTCTAGCCAATTACGAGGAATATCTGCAGATTTCAGATACCATCACCACCAGAACCATGGATCTGGTGTTTGAGATCATTGAACCCACCATGAGCAATCAGGAAAAGGCTCAGGCACTGACCGATTATCTTAAGACCAATTACACCTATACACTGGAACCGGGGGATCTTCCCGAAGGGGAAGATTTTGTGGATTATTTCCTTTTTGAGAATCCGGAAGGCTACTGTGTCTATTTCGGCACGGCCTTGTCCAATATGCTGCGCATCGCAGGTGTCCCCACAAGGTATGTGGAAGGATTCAAAATGGCCGAGGAGACAGACGGAGGCAGATTCATTGTAAGAAACAGCGACGCCCATGCGTGGACGGAAGTATTAATCGATGAGGAAAATGACATCTGGCAGATCTATGACGCTACAGGTACCCCAAGAGAGCTGATTTTCAATGAGGAGACGGAAGAAACTCCAGAGGAAGGGGAAGAAGCTGTGGAGGATCCCGAAACACCTGTGGATGAAGTGGAAGACCCACTGAATCCTCAGCCTGAAGACGAAGCGGAAGAAACACCGGAAGAAAGACAGGAAAGAGTATCAAGAAATATCCTGCTCAGCATCATTTCAGCATTGCTTATTCTGTTTGCACTGAGAGTGGCCTACAGAAAATACAGAATCCAGAAGATGATGAAGAGCTCCTCTCTGAAGCCGTACTTCAGGGAAGTGAATCGCGGACTGAGCTTCATGTATTATTCAAGAAAACAGGGAGAAACCTATCTGGAGATGGCAGCTCGCATCCGGGATGATGAACTGAGGGAAAGCTACACGAACCTTGTGGAAGAAGTCTACAGGGAAGAATACAGTGGAGAAAAAGGAGATTTCAGCAGAAGACAGGAGCTATATGATGATGTATACGGTATCGTGCGAGAATTCCGAGGGCCAGTCTTCACGTTCATTAAAAAATTCATTGTCTGATATGCTAAGCTTGAAGAAGACAAGTACCAGAAATAAGGAGATTATTACATGTATAAAATGATTTGCATCGATATAGACGGGACCCTCATAAGACCGGACCTGACTATATCAGAGAGAGTGGCACAGGCTATCGGAAAGGCCAAGGAAAAGGGCCTGATTATTGCACTCAGCACAGGAAGAATGCACAAAAGCGCACTGATGTACTCGGATGAACTGGGTCTTACCGATCCCATCGTTTCCTCCAATGGGGCCTACGTCAGCGAAAGAGACGGAAGCAGGATTTATTATGAAGAAAATCTGAGCGGAGAGGATATGCTGCTTATTCAGGATGTACTGGATAGAAATGATACGAAAATCAACTGGTACAATCATGGAACCATGTATATTTCCGAGTACAGAGATTACGTGGGCAGATATGAAGCTCTGGCGAAGACGCTTCCGGAGAACAGAAGAATCCACATCAAATATCTCAATGAGGAATTCACACTGAAGCATCTTATTGAGGAAACCGGAAATGCCATCCAGAAGGGAATCGTCTTTCCGAAAGCGGAAAGAATCTCCGCCATCAGAGACCAGGTTTCAAATAATCAGAGAATCAAGGTGGTCAGTTCCGGAATCGACAATCTGGAATTCACGTCCTATCTTGCAGATAAAGGCCTAGGGGTGCTTTCTCTGGCAAAAGCCAAAGGAATCCATCCTGATGAGATCATAGCCATAGGCGACAGTGAAAATGATCTTTCCATGCTGAAGGTGGTTGGGATGCCAGTAGCCATGGGTAACGCCATGCAGAGTGTGCTGGATGTGGCAGAATATGTCACCGATACCAACGTCAATGACGGCGTGGCGAAAATGATTGAAAAACTAGTACTGAGCGAGGGATAGAAAATGATCAATATCGTTCTATTCAGACCTGAAATACCGCAGAATACCGGAAACATCGGAAGGACCTGCGTCCTGACCAATGCGAAGCTTCATCTCATCGGTCCCATGGGGTTTTCCATAAACGACAAGACGGTGGCACGAGCAGGCCTTGACTACTGGGACGAACTGGATGTTACTTTATATGGCAGCTATGAAGAGCTCAGAGAAAAGTATAAGGACAGCACATTCTACTTTTCCAGCACCAAGGGTGTGAAGCATCATTCTGAGATCCTTTTTGAAGAAGATGTCTTCATTGTCTTCGGTAGAGAATCCAGTGGGCTTCCTGAATACATCATGGAAGAAAATAGAGAGCAGCTCTTTCGCGTACCCATGGCAGAAAGCAGCACCAGAAGTCTCAATCTGTCGAACACGGTAGCCATCGTTGCCTATGAGGCTTTGAGGCAGCTTGGATATCCCCATATGAAATAAAATCAAGAAGAAATTGCGTAAATCGCCAAAAGAACTGGTTTTCAATGAGAATTGAAAACCAGTTCTTTGCAGATGGCTGTAAACGATGTGACAATCTCACAAAGAATCACCTTGAGTTTCAGCGAATTGCGAAAAAACACGTACAATGAACCCTTTGCGGAGTAATAATAGTTGTGGTTTTTCAGCAAAAAAGATATAATAAATGCAACGACAAAAGTCGAACGAATTATTTGGAGGGTTTTTTAATGAAAAAAATGCTTGCTATTCTAATGTCAATCATGATGGTTGGTATGGTTCTTGCTGGTTGCGGATCCGAAACCGATGGGGAAGCGGGAGCTGACGGTTTTGAAATCGCGCTGATCACAGACAAGGGTAATATCGATGACAAATCATTCAACCAGGGTGCTTGGGAAGGTGTTGTTGAATTCGCGGAAGCAGAAGACATCACACACAAGTACTATAAGCCAGAAGAAGCTTCTGACGCAGGATACCTTGCTGCTATTGACTTAGCTGTACAGGGCGGAGCGAAGGTTATCGTTACTCCAGGATTCCTGTTTGAAGTTGCTGTATACGAAGCGCAGACGAAGTATCCTGAAGTGAAGTTCATTCTTCTTGATGGTGCTCCTCATACAGCGGATTACTCCACATTCGATACCAAGGAAAATGTTGCCAGCATCATGTACTCTGAAGAAGAATCAGGTTACCTGGCTGGATATGCTGCTGTAATGGACGGCATGACAGATCTTGGATTCATGGGTGGTATGGCAGTTCCTGCTGTACAGGCATTCGGATACGGATATCTTCAGGGTGCTGAAGCTGCTGCTGCAGAAATGGGTCTTGAAGACGGTGCTGTAGAAGTAACCTATCACTACACAGGAAACTTCGAAGAGACTGACACAAACAAGGCTACTGCTAAGACCATGTATCAGGAAGGCGTAGAAGTCATATTTGCCTGCGGCGGATCTGTTGGTAAGAGCGTAATGTCAGCTGCTGCTGAATCAGAAGCAAAGGTTATCGGCGTTGACGTTGACCAGAGATATGACAGCGAAACTGTAATCACATCCGCTACAAAGGGGCTTGCTGCTTCCGTTGTTGCAGTACTTGATTCCATCTACAAGTCAGACAGCTGGGCTACTTATTCAGCTAAAACCACATACTTCAATGCTGCTAACGATGGTGTTGGTCTTCCAACAGAAGTTATCGGAGAAGAAGGTGCTGACGCATTCGACAGATTTGAATCATTCGACAAAGCTACATATGATGCAGTATTTGCTTCACTTGTAGACGGAAGCGTTGAACTTGTAAGAACATTCGAAGTTGCAGATGCCAATGGTTATGCTACTGCAGAAGAGCTTACATCAAATCTTGGATTAAGCAAGGTTAGTGTTTCTGTAAGATAGTTCAAGTGTGAATTCACTGGAATATTGGATGAAACTTATACATCTAGGAGTTTTCAGTGGGGGAAGGCGAGAGTTTTCCCCCATTTTCCAACTAAAAAATAAAGTGATAAGAAGAGGTTAAAGTGGATAATTATATTATTGAAATGAGAAATATAACAAAAGAATTCCCCGGTATTATCGCGAACGACAATATTACGCTCACCTTGAAAAGAGGAGAAGTCCATGCACTGCTCGGAGAGAACGGAGCAGGAAAATCAACGCTCATGAGTGTTCTTTTCGGACTGTATCAGGCTGAAAAAGGTGAAATCAGAAAAAACGGTGAAGTTGTGAAAATCAACAATCCAAATGATGCCAATGCTTTAGGAATCGGTATGGTGCACCAGCATTTCAAACTGGTGGAAATCTTCACGGTTCTTGAAAATATCATTTTAGGGGTAGAGCCAAATAAAATGGGCTTTCTCGAAAAGAGTGAGGCAAGGAAGAAAGTTGTCGAATTAAGCGAAAAATACGGACTGAAGGTAAATCCTGATGCAGTGATCGAGAAGATTTCTGTTGGGATGCAGCAGAGAGTTGAAATACTCAAGATGCTTTATAGAGACAATGAGATTCTGATCTTTGATGAACCTACGGCTGTCCTTACGCCGCAGGAAATTGAAGAGCTTCTGCAGATCATGCGCGGATTCGCGGATGAAGGAAAGTCAATTTTATTTATTACACATAAGCTGAATGAAATCATGCAGGTGGCTGACAGGTGTACTGTTCTACGTAAAGGTAAATATATTGGCACGGTCGATGTAAAGGATACCACCAAGGAAGAGCTTTCCAAGATGATGGTAGGAAGAGACATCAGTTTCTCTGTGGATAAGGAACCTGCTGAGCCAAAGGATGTGGTTCTTTCGGTAAGAGGCGTGACGGTGCCAAGCCAGACGCACAAAAACAATGCTGTCAAGAATGTTTCCTTTGATGTGCGTGCAGGAGAGATCGTCTGCCTTGCAGGGATTGATGGAAACGGTCAGACGGAATTCGTTTCAGCCCTCACAGGACTGGAAAAGATGACTGCCGGAACCATAACGCTGGCTGGAAAAGACATCACAAAAGCTTCCACCAGAGATCGATCCAAAGCGGGAATGAGTCATATTCCCGAAGACAGACATAAGCATGGACTGGTACTGGATTACTCCCTGGAAGAGAACATGATTCTTCAGAGATACTGGGAACCGGCTTTCCAGAAGAATGGATTCCTGAAATTCGATGCCATGAGAAAATATACGGAAGACCTGGTGGAGAAGTTTGATGTCCGTAGCGGACAGGGGCCTGTAACCATCGCCAGAAGCATGTCTGGCGGTAATCAGCAGAAAGCCATTCTCGCCAGAGAAATCGATAAGAAGCATGAGCTACTTGTGGCTGTACAGCCTACAAGAGGGCTTGATGTGGGTGCCATTGAATACATTCATAAGCAGCTGGTTGAAAGAAGAGACGCAGGGAAAGCGGTTCTATTGGTTTCCCTGGAGCTGGATGAGGTCATGGATGTCAGTGACAGAATTCTGGTCATGTATGAAGGCGAAATCGTCGGAGAACTTGATCCCAAAACCACGACGGTGGAAGAGCTTGGTCTATATATGTCAGGCGCAAAACGTAATACCGTAAAGGAGATTAACCATGCAGGATAATAATAATTCAAAGAAAAGTGGATTTACTTTAAAAAGCATTACGCAAAGCAAGGGATTCTCAGCCTTTACGGCAGCGCTCTTAGCCATTGCTCTGGGACTGATTGTCGGATTCCTCGTTATGCTTGTAGCAGATCCGTCCAATGCGGTGAAAGGCTTCAACAGTGTCCTTTCCGGTGGACTGAGAAGAATCGGGGATGTATTCTATTTTGCTACACCGATTCTCATGACCGGTCTGGCTGTGGGCTTTGCATTCAAGATGGGACTGTTCAACATCGGAGCTTCCGGTCAGTACACCATGGGCATGTATTTTGCCCTCTACGTGGGCTTCATGTGGGATATGCCTAAGGGCATCCATTGGATTACAGCGATTATTGCAGGTATGATTGGGGGTATGCTCTGGGGATTCATTCCCGGCATCTTCAAGGCACTGCTCAACGTGAACGAAGTCATCACTTCCATCATGTTCAACTACATCGGAATGTATCTGGTAGATATGCTGATCCAAGGAAACAGCAACATGTATGTTTCCTCCATGACGAGAACTGCCTATCTGCCCAGCAATGTGCAGATTCCTTCCCTTGGCATCGCCGGTTCCAATGTGAACTTTGGTATCGTACTGGCTGTGATCATCGGCATCATTCTTTACATCGTATTGCAGAAGACCACTTTCGGTTATGAACTGAAAGCCACAGGTTTCAATAAGTCTGCTGCGGACTATGCAGGTATGAAAGGAAAGAGAAACATCATCCTGACCATGGTCATTGCAGGTGGTCTGGCGGGCTTAGGTGGCGCCTTTGCCATCCTGGCACCGTCTGCCATCGCGGGCAGCAGTATGACCTATGAGCCAATCAATATCATAGCAGCCAACGGGTTCAACGGTATTGCCGTAGCGCTGCTTGGAAACGCACACCCCATCGGCGTTATTTTCTCCTCCGTATTCATCTCTCATATCCAGAGAGGAGGTACGCTTGCCAGCCTTTATGGCTACAAGCCTGAAATCATCGATATCGTAATTGCTGTCATCATCTATTTCTCAGCATTTGCCATGATCATGAATTCAGCTGCTGCAAGATTCATCAAAACGAGAAGAGAAAAGAGACATGCGGTTCCTGAGGCGAAAAGCATCGGGGACAAGGATGCGTCCAGTGAGACAAAGGAGGCGAAGAAGTAATGGATACTTTATATTATCTGATTCAGAATATGCTTCCTGTTGCGATTCCACTCTTACTGGTAGCTCTGGGTGGTATGTTCAGTGAACGAAGTGGTGTCATCAACATCGGTCTGGAAGGAATCATGCTTTTCGGAGCATTCTTCGGAGCGCTCTTCGTGTACTTTGTTCAGGGTACAGAGATGGGACCTCAGACAATCCTTCTGCTGGGCATGATCATAGCGGCGGTTTCAGGATTCATATACTCCCTGCTGCTGTCTTTTGCGGCCGTCACCATGAAAGCCAATCAGACCATCACCGGTACATCGATCAACATGCTGATTCCAGCGATCATTCTGCTGTTTTCAAAGATGTTCTTCAATTCCGATGGTATCACCACCAACAAGAACTTCTACATTCGTGAAGTGCCTGTGCTTGGGCAGATTCCGGTTCTAGGGCAGATGTTCTTCCAGAGAACCTATCTGACCGTTTATATCGGACTGTTTCTGCTGGTTGTCGCCACGGTGGTCTTCTACAAGACCAGATTCGGTCTGAGACTGAGAGCCTGTGGGGAGCATCCTCATGCGGCGGATTCCGTGGGAATCAATGTCTACAAGATGAGATACGCAGGTGTGAGCATCTCCGGAGTTCTGGCAGGAATCGGAGGATTCTTCTACTCTGTCGGTGTCATGGATGGGAATGTCAATGGACATACCGGTGTTGCCGGATTCGGATTCCTGGCTCTTGCAGTTATGATTTTCGGACAGTGGAAGCCTTTAAGGATTTTCTGGGCAGCGCTGTTCTTCGCATTCCTGAGAACACTTGCCTATTCCGTATCTCTGATTCCATTCCTGAATAACCTGGGCATCAATCAGACCTACTACAAGATGCTGCCTTACATCGCCACCATGGTTGTACTGGCCTTCACTTCCAAGAAGTCCAGAGCACCAAAAGCGGAAGGTATTCCATACGACAAATCTCAAAGATAAGAATAGGATGGTTAAGAGATGCTTCAGCTTTGAAGCATCTCTTCATTTGATTCAAGGCTGTTGTTACTGTTACAAGTCTTAACAGCAGACTATTTGCAGTTTATTACGGATGATGTGAATTTTCTGTTGAAATGATCTGAAAAATGAAGTATACTGGACAAAATATCAAAACTCGATGACGAGGAAGAGTAGACTTAAATGTGTTTTCAAAGAGAGTGGAAGAATGGTGGGACTTCCATATTACAGTTTTTGTTGAATGGGCCTTCGAGAGGCGGAGCGAAACCTTACAGTGAGGGAGTAGTATCTGACGGGAGCCTTCCGTAAAAAAGGATAGGATATGTTAGTATCCGAAATTGAGATGCGTTTCTTTTTAAGATACGTGAAATCAGGTGGCAACGCGAGTGACTTCGCCCTGTAAGGGGTGGGGTCTTTTTTACGTTAAAAATCAGGTGAAGGAGGGATCGGTATGTGGTGAAAGAATCTGAATGAAGCAAAACGCTGGCAGAACACTTTTATTTTGAAAGGAATGAATGAAATGAATGTAAAGAAAATGACACTATCCGCTATACTGATCGCCATCGGCTATATCCTTCACCAAATTGTTCCTGGGATTCCATTTTTGGGTGGTATGAAGATGGATTTCCTACTGGTCATGATGTTCTTCTCCATATTCCTCATGGATAACTACCGCGAAGTCCTTGCTGTGGCGATGGTCTGCGGAATCATCTCAGCACTTACGACGACTTTCCCCGGGGGACAGATTGCAAACCTGGTGGACAAGGTCATTACAGGGTCCATCGTGTTCATCGTGTATAAAAACATGGGACAGAGGATACCAAGGCTCATGAAAGTCAGTGTTATCGCACTATTCGGGACCATCGTAAGCGGAGCGATTTTTCTATCTGTGGGGCTGGCAATTAGTGGAGCACCCATTTCCTTCATGGACCTCTTCATTGGCATAGTGCTACCCACCTCTGTTCTGAACACCGTATTGTCTGTTTTCATGGAGAAAATAATGGAACGGGCAGGCTATGTGAAAGTGCTGAGTGAAGTGTAAATCTTAAAATTTTCTTAGTTTCCTGAAGCTTATTTTGATAATCAAAGTGCATCCAGTATACTTTTACATAGTATGAACTATACTGTCAGAGGATAGCAAAAAGGATCCCCACTAATGGAATATAGAAAAGAAACGAGGAAAATTATTATGGATAAAATCAAGCTCATCACAGACAGCACCTGTGACCTGACTCAGGAACTGATCGAAAAATACGACATACACGTACTTCCCTTATCTGTTCACATCGGTGACAAGTCCTACAAGGATGGGGAATCCATCACCTTGACGGAAATGTATGATGGAGTGGAAAAGGGCAGTGCCTTCCCAACCACCAGTCAGGTGAATCCGCAGGAATTCCATGACGTCTACAAGAAGTATCTGGATGAAGGCTACAAGATCGTCTCCTTCCACATATCTGCGCTGCTGTCGGGAACCATTCAGTCTGCTGAGATTGCCAAGGACATGCTGGAAACGGAAGATATCACCATAGTGGACTCCAAAGGAGTCTCAGGCGTTCTGTTTTTAGCTCTGGTGGAAGCAGGAGAAAAGATCAAAGCAGGAGGCACTTTGGAGGAGGTCGTTGCAACCCTGGAGGAAACATCTGAAAAGGTGAAGCTTCTTGTGACCTTTGATACCATGGAGTATCTGGTCAAAGGGGGAAGAGTGCCAAAATCCGTGGGCGCCATAGGTGGATTCCTGGGCATTAAGCCGCTCATCTCCATCAAAGAAGGAAAACTTGAAATGGTGGATAAGGCGAGAGGTTCAAAGAAAGCGCTGAAATCCCTGCTGGCCTTTATTGACAGCACACCCAGGAAGAAAGACTCGAAGGTCGTTGTGATCAACTCACTGGACAGTGAGGTAAACAGAGCGGTGATCTCTCATCTGGAAAAAAGCGGCATCGGTTACCATGAAATCGAAGTGGGATGCGTTCTGGGGGTCCACGCAGGACCAAAACTTGTAGGTATTTTTGTACTTACTGATTAATTTAGTGTTATTCTATTCACTCCAAATAATGAAAAAGAGAGCATATGCTCTCTTTTTCTGCGTAGAGGTGTCCTAAGATCAGTGCGCTCAATTAAATTGAGTGCAATATGTTTACAAATACCCTGATTGGGTATATTATATTAAGTACGGTATGGAATTTACTTCCATTCTATATTATCATTAATCTTGAAGTAACCATGGGGAGGTAATCATGTCACATATTTATGAAACGATTATATTAGGAGGAGGTCCGGCAGGACTATCCGCAGCACTATATGCAGGAAGAGGAAAGCTGGATACGCTTCTTATCGAAAAGGCCACATACGGTGGTCAGGTGGCCACAACCTATGAAGTGGATAACTATCCTGGAACGGATCTGGGCATTACTGGGCCTGAGCTTTCCGATAAGATGAGAAAGCAGGCTGAACATTTCAATACGAAGTTCACAAAAGAAGATATCGTCAGTGTGGACTTTTCCGATACCATCAAGAAAATCGTCACCAATAAGGGTGAATACCTGACGAAGACCGTCATCATCGCAACAGGTGCACAGCCAAAGATGGTCGGATTCAAGGGGGAAATCGAATTACGAGGCAGAGGAGTATCCTATTGTGCCACCTGTGATGCCGATTTCTATACGGATCTGCCTATTGCTGTCATCGGCGGAGGGGATTCAGCTCTTCAGGAAGCGCTCTATCTGACCAAATTTGCGTCAAAAGTGACCATCATCCACAGACGTCAGGGATTCAGAGCAGCGCAGTATCTGGTGGACAAAACCCAGGCGAATCCGAAAATCGAGTTCCTTCTGGACACGGTTGTGGAAGAAGCCATGGAAGAAAATGGTCTGCTTACAGGCCTTAAAGTGAAGAATGTCATCACGGAAGAAGTCAGTGATTTCGTTACAGATGGTGTATTTGTATTCGTGGGATATGAGCCCATTTCAGAAATCTTCAAGGGGAAGGTCAATATGAACGCCTTTGGTGAAATCATCACGGATGTATACATGAAGACCGATGTTCCTGGTGTGTTTGCTGCAGGAGACATCCGAGAAACAACCATTAGACAGGTCATCACAGCAGCAGCAGACGGTGCAGTTGCCGCGATCTCATGTGAGAAGTATCTGGAAGAAATGGAATAGAACCATTGGGCATGCAAGGGATGTATTCTTTGCATGTCTTTTTCTGTTTACAAAAGAGAATCTTAAGTCTAGAATGTAGATGAGAATTATTATCATAGCGTCCCAAGGGACCATAGGAGGAAATATGCAGAAAATAGCTATAATAGGTGCAACAGGAATGATCGGGTCCAGAGTGCTCATGGAACTCATTGAAAGAAGTTACGTGATCACAGCCATCTCGAGACATCCTTTCGAATTACCAGGAAGCCCTCAGATTATTGCCTGTGACGGAGATGTCATGAACGAAAAGGTGGTATCAGGTCATGTACTGGCCCTGGAGAATGACGTATTGATCAGCGCCATCAGCCCGGATCCCAATGATCTGGAAAGCTTTCTTACAGCAACGGAGAATCTCATAAAGATTGCCGAAAAATCGGCAGTGAAGAAGCTCATAACGGTGGGTGGTGCAGGAAGCCTTCTGCTTCCAGATGGAAGAAAGCTCATGGACAGAGAGGATTTCCCGGAATCTGTAAAACCGATCACGGAGATTCATGAGAGAGCTCTTGACATTTACAGAAGCCTGCAGGGAAAGAAATTCAACTGGATCAACATCAGTCCGGCTGAGACCATCGAACCCGACGAGAAGAGAGGAAACTACAGATTCGGAACAGAAGACAAGCTGCTTCAAGACGGAGCAGGAAAGTCCTACATCACTGCAGAAGATTTCGCTTCCGCTGTGGTGGATCTCATCAGTGATGAATCCATTGAAAACCAGAGAGTGACCGTCGCGTATTAAGCCTTTAAAATTAGCTTTGATGTCACCTTTAAATACTGTATAATCATATGTGTATAGAGAAAATATGACAGTAAAATGAAAATGACTTATTAATAACGGGGACAAGGGGGGCAGGAGAATTGAATAAGAAAGCGATGACAGTAATGTCGGTATTTCTATTTTTCTCCATAGTACTGAATGCTTATCTGATCACAGAAGTAAGACAGATGAACAAAGGTATAAGCAGAAATTCAAACAGACTGCAGTATCTGGAAGACAATATAGACAGTGCAGTGGAAGAGGCTGTGAAAAGCGGAGGCTTTGCGAAGTCTCTTCTCGAGGATGTGAACTGGACGGTATCCGAGCTCATGGGCGGCGACGAGAAGACGGCCATGCTGCACATTGATTTCAAACTGAAATCCATGGATTCCACCTCAAAAGTATACGCGGCAGTGGACGCTGGGGGTGAGGAAGCGGTTCTTGTGGAAGCGCATCTTCTTAATGACACGACTTATACAGTGGACCGGGAAATCAATGTGCTGGAACCTGTAAGGATCGATCTTCTGGTGGAGAAGTACGGAGAAAAGAGACTGGAAAATCTTGTGGACGAAGAGGAAATCTATAGAAAATACATTGCGGACACAGCATTCAATCTTCTGGACTTCACATCAGCCTATAATGAGGATTCCTCACAGCTGACAGCATCCTATGATGCGGAAGTGATATTTTCTACCAGTGAAAGCATCGATCTGGTGCAATCAGATATGGTGGTGGAAAAGAACGGTATCATATTGGAGAGAATCCCGATGGAGACTTCCGAAGTGAAATATCCTGATCAGATGGTATATGAAAGTCATGTCCACGATCTGAAAATCGAGGCAAAAGAGCTGGATACCATTCATTTTTCAGTGATCCTGAAAGATAAGCAGGGATTCACATACAGGTATGATTTCGGATCCTTCCGATACATCAACGGAGATCCGGTTGTCACAACAATCGCACTGCCCGAGCTTACTTTGAACTAAATAGAAGAATGGAGAAGAGAAGCATCAGAATACGCTTGTCTTCTTCTTTTGCATTGATCGAGGAAACTCAAAGAGGCACTGTATGAATCCCTGTGCTGAACAGGTTTATTCCGGAACTGTATGGAGGTGAAGAGCATGAAAAATATCTTTAATCCCGCCAATGAGATTGTGAGACTATGTATGGTGGGCATGAGTCTTGAGGAGAAAGGGCGAAAGGAAGATGCAGCTGACTTTTTCATGAGAGCATGGGAGGAATCACAGAATGATTTTGAACGATTTTTGGCAGCTTTTCATGTGGGGCATATTCAGAAGAATAATGAGGATAAACTGAAATGGCTGAAAAAATCCTTGACCTGCGCATTGAATACAGAAGACGCTTCTGTGCGAAGTGCATACAGAATGCTTTACAGCAGCATCGCAGCCTGCTATGAAGAGATGAATGATTTGGAATATGCGGATGAAAGCCGTAAGCAGGCTGAATTCTATGAGGGTTCAATAACAGATGAGGGGCCATTCTTTCATGGAACGAAGGCGGATCTTGCTGCTGGTGACATGCTGACAGCAGGGGGCGACTCCAATTATAAGCCTGAACTGAAAATGAACCACATCTATTTCACGGCCAACATCAATGGAGCGGTTCTTGCTGCAACGCTGGCAAAAGGAGAGGGTGCAGAACGGATTTATGTGGTGGAACCGACGGGGAATTTCGAAAATGATCCGAATGTTACAGATAAGAGATTTCCAGGGAATCTGACACGTTCTTATCGATCGGCTGAACCCTTGAGAATCGTTGGAGAGGTTCATGGATGGGAGAGTATGACGAAAGACGAAAAGCGTCAGTGGATGGAGAAACTGGAACGAAATAAAGGAACAATCATAAACTGAATGAAGGAACAGATACATATAAAAGAGCAGAAGCGATCAACGGACCATCCGTTTGATGCTTCTGCTCTATCTTTTTCTCTTAGAGATCAGTATTCTCTGTTGAGATACCACCAGTGATTTGCTCCTGAATCAATGAAGGAGGAAAGATCCTCTGGTCCGTTGGAACCTACTTCGTAGGACTTCAGCATGGATTTCCTGCTTTCATTGACGTTCTCCAGAATGGAGTCCACATATTTCCAGGTGAGCTGGAGTTCATCCCAACGAGTGAAAAGGGTGGAATCTCCGTTGAGAGCGTCCAGCAGCAGCTTTTCATAGGAGTCCGGTGAATTGAAGAGATACAGGCAGCTCTGACAGTAGTCCATTTCCACCATGGCGATTTTATCCACTACCCCAGGTTCCTTGATGTTCAGATGGAGCGTGATGCCTTCATCAGGCTGGATCTTGATTTCAAGAATGTTGGGTTCAGATTCCTTGCCGTAATTGTATCTGTTGCTCTGCTTAAACTCTATGGTGATCTGTGCTGTCTTGTTCTTGAGCCCCTTTCCTGTAAGGAGATAGAAGGGCACTCCTTCCCAGCGTTCGTTCTCGATATATACTTTGGTAGCCACAAGGGTTTCCGTGCCGGAATCCGGATCCACCTTCTCTTCGTCCTGGTATCCCTTGTACTGCCCGAGAATCAGCTTCTCATCAAGATGCTCTCCTGTGAAGGGCTTCAGTGAGCTGAACACTTTCACTTTCTCGTTTCTCACATCATCCGTATCCAGGGTTACAGGTGGTTCCATGGCTGTGATTGCCAGAAGCTGAAGAAGATGGTTCTGGACCATGTCTCTGAGGGCTCCAGTTCCATCGTAGTATCCCCCGCGGGTGCCTACGCCTTCCTTTTCAAGAACGGTGATCTGAACGTTGCTAATATGATCTTTATTCCAGATGGAACCGAATATGGCATTCTGGAATCGAAGCATATTGATGTTCTGGATCATTTCCTTGGCTACATAGTGATCGATACGATAGATGTCTTTTTCATCGAAAACACTGGATATGGAATCATTGAGTCTGATTGCGCTCTCCAGATCCTGACCAAAAGGCTTTTCGATGACCAGTCTCTGCCAGAGAGAGTCCTTTTCCCGTATTCCGCTTGCTTTGAGATTCAGGACGATTTCACTGAAGTAGCTGGGAGATACGGCGAGATAGAACATATAGCTGTCTTTCACGCCTTCCTTATCTCGGGATTCCAGTTCCTTGCGAAGATCCTCATAGTCACTCTGATCCTCAAAGTTCAGCCTGTAATAGGTGATCATTTTGCTGAAGGACTCAAAGCTTTCTTCTTCAAAATTTCTGGAGGAGAATCGTTTGATGGATGACAAGAGGTCTTCCCGATATTCCTCTGTGGTTTTATCTCTTCTTCCGATGGAGATGGCTGTGAAATCCTCTGGAAGAAAGCCGTTGATATGCAGCTGATAAAGTGCGGGGATAAGTTTTCTATGGGTCAGGTCTCCTGTCCCACCGAAGATGATCATGGTAGTTTTTGATTTATTCGTACGGCTGTCTATGTCTCTATTCATTTCGCTGACCTCCAAATAGTGCTGAAAACAGTCTGTGAGACTGCGGTTTTATAGTCTTTTCAATGATTCATTATATCATAGCAGAGATAAAGAGATGTTAATAATATTTGAAGTCAAGATGCAGGAGGTGGGACACTTTTGGACATGAAAATTGGATGCATTCTAATTTTTCTTTTCAATTTCCTTGCAGTTCAAGATATTAACAACTATGGAGTATAGTTAATAATCTGTTTACACGATATGCCTCTTTTTTTCAATAAATCTATTTTAAAATGGAAGCATATGGAGTATAATAAACATGTGGGACAAATTTGAATATGGTGGGACAAAAATGGCCAAGGGGTGAAATCAAGTGGATAGCTTTATAAAGATACAGCAGAAAATCATTCCAGAGGCAACCGCTCTTCTTGAAAGAAGATACAACATTTTGAGGACCATATTCAATCATCAGCCCATCGGCAGAAGAACTTTATCCCAGAAACTCGAACTGGGTGAACGGATCGTCAGAGGGGATCTGGATTTCTTCAAATCCATGGATTTCATTGATGTTTCCATCCCAGGGGTGACCCTCACGGATAAGGGGATTGAAATGCTCAATAATCTCAGAGAACTGGTTTCTCAGATCAAAGGGCTGGATGATATGGAAAGCATCCTGAAGAGGGAACTGGGGTACAAGAAAATCATTGTAGTCCCGGGAGACTCGGACAAGGATCCCAATGTCAAGAAAGAGCTTGGCAATGTTGCAGCGCTGTATCTGTCCAGTGTCATCAGACACAAGGATATCATCGCTCTGACAGGCGGAAGCACCATCAAGGAAATGGTCAACAGTTTTCCGAAGATGGATTTTCGAGACAATCTCATCGTTCCTGCGAGAGGCAGTCTTGGACGGATCATCGACATTCAGTCCAATAATGTGGTAGCGGCGCTGGCGGAAAAGGTAGGTGCGAATTACAAGCTCCTGAATGTTCCGGATAATTTAAGCAATGAATCTCTGGAGGTTCTGCTGAAGGAGAAGGAAATCAGAGAGGTTGTAGATTACATACGCAATACGCAGATTCTTGTGCTTGGTATCGGACGTGCGGACAAGATGGCTGCAAGACGGGGATTGTCAGAAGAGGAAATCAGAAAGCTTCTGGAAGAAGGTGCTGTGGGCGAAGCCTTCGGAACCTATTTCGGAAAATCGGGCAAAAGCATCAGAAGGATCAATTCCGTAGGAATTTGTCTGGATGATTTCAAGGATGTACAGCATATGATTGCTGTAACAGGCGGTTCTTCAAAAGCAGAAGCAATTGAAGCCGTAAGACTGCACAACAGAAACGCTGTACTCATCACAGATGAGGGAGCAGCAAGGAAAATCGTATCGATATTAAAATCTCAATACAATGAGTTTTAAATAAATAAACAGATTTTAGGAGGAGATTCAACAATGGCAGAAGTTTTAGTTGGAGTAAATGGTTTTGGTAGAATAGGTAGACTTGCATTCAGAGCAGCTCTGGAAAACCCAGACGTAAGAGTGGTAGGTATCAATGACCCTTTCATCGATCTTGACTACATGGTATACATGATCAAGTATGATTCCGTACATGGCGGATACAAGGGAACAGTGGAAATTGACGAAGCAAACCACAGCCTCATCGTAAACGGAGAAAAGATCAAGATCTTCGGAGAAATGCAGGCAGGAGACATCGACTGGAAGAGCGTAGGTGCTGAGTATATTCTTGAATGTACTGGTATCAACACAACAAAGGAAAAGGCAGAAGCGCATCTTAAGGGTGGCGCAAAGAAGGTTATTATTTCAGCACCATCAGCTGATGCACCAATGTTTGTAATGGGTGTTAACCAGGACAAGTACACAAGCGATATGACCGTAATTTCAAACGCTTCCTGTACAACAAACTGTCTGGCACCACTGGCTAAGGTCATCAATGACAACTTCGGAATCGTAGAAGGACTGATGACAACTGTCCACTCCACAACAGCTACACAGAAGACTGTTGACGGACCTTCCAAGAAGGACTGGAGAGGTGGAAGAGCTGCATCCGCAAACATCATTCCATCATCCACAGGAGCTGCAAAGGCTGTAGGTAAGGTTATTCCAGAACTGAACGGAAAACTTACTGGTATGTCTTTCAGAGTGCCAACAATCAACGTATCTGTTGTAGACCTGACAGTAAGACTGGAGAAGGCTGCAACCTACGAAGAAATCAAGACTGCAGTCAAGAACGCATCTGAAAATGAGCTGAAGGGAATTCTTGGTTACACAGAAGACGCTGTTGTTTCAACAGACTTCATCCATGACCCAAGAACATCCATCTTTGATGCAGAAGCTGGAATCTCACTGAACGACAACTTCGTGAAGCTGGTTTCCTGGTATGACAACGAATGGGGTTATTCCAATAAGCTGGTTGACCTTGTAGCATATGCTGCCAAGGTAGATGCTAAGTAGTAACATCTAATACTATAAAGGTCTGGTCTAATAGTCTTGGCTATATGGCCAGGCCTTTTCAGGATATGAAAGCAATGAGGTGAAATGAATGAGCTATAACAAAAAGACCATAGAAGACATCAAGGTTTCCGGCAAAAAAGTACTCGTAAGATGTGATTTCAACGTTCCACTGCAGGAAGGGAAGATCACGGATGAGAACAGACTTCTGGGAGCACTGCCAACCATCAAGTATCTCATGGAAAATGGTGCGAGAGTGATTCTCTGTTCCCACCTGGGAAAGCCAAAGGGACCAGATGCGAAGTTTTCACTGGAACCTGTAGCGAAAAGACTGTCTGAACTGCTGAACAAGGAAGTGGTCTTTGCTGCAGATGACACCGTAGTCGGTGAGCATGCAAAGAAATCCGTATCCGAAATGAAAGACGGAGATGTGGTTCTTCTTGAGAACACAAGATTCAGAGCAGAAGAAACCAAAAACGGTGAAGCGTTCTCCAGAGATCTGGCAGGACTGTGTGATGTGTATGTGAACGATGCATTCGGAACAGCACATAGAGCGCACTCCTCCACTGAAGGTGTCACAAAGTTTGTGGACACTGCTGTGGCAGGATACCTGATCAACAAGGAACTCAAGTTCCTCGGAGAAGCGGTGAACAAGCCTGAAAGACCATTTGTTGCCATTCTAGGTGGTGCCAAGGTATCAGACAAGATCAATGTCATCAATGCACTGCTTGATAAAGTGGATACTTTAATCATCGGTGGCGGTATGAGCTACACCTTCCTGAAATCTCAGGGCTTCACAGTAGGTACATCCCTGCTGGAGGAAGACAAGATCGACTATGCCAAGGAAATGATTGAAAAGGCGAAAGAGAAAAACGTTGAGCTGCTGCTACCAGTAGACAATGTTGTAGCAGACAAGTTCAGTGCTGATGCAGAGCCTGTGACCACAGAGAATGAAAACATTCAGGACGGTTACATGGGACTGGACATCGGACCGAAGACCGCGAAGCTTTATGCGGATGCCATCAAGGACGCGAAGACCGTCATCTGGAATGGACCTATGGGTGTATTCGAATTCGACAACTTCGCAAAAGGAACCATTAAGGTGGCTGAGGCCATGGCTGAATCCGATGCGACGACAGTCATCGGTGGAGGAGATTCCGCTGCTGCTGTGAATATTCTCGGATTCGGGGATAAAATGACTCATATTTCAACCGGTGGAGGCGCTTCACTGGAATTCCTTGAAGGAAAGGTTCTTCCAGGGATTGCTGCTTTAAATGACAAATAAGGAGGATTTTACTATGCGTAAACCAATCATCGCGGGTAACTGGAAAATGCACTACACTGTGAAGGAAGCCGTGAAAGTGGCCAATGAACTGAAGGGACTCGTAAAAGACGCAGAAGCCGATGTGGTCATCTGTGCTCCCTATATACAGCTTCCCGCTTTAGTGGAAGAGCTGAAGGGAACCAACGTGAAAGTCGGAGCCCAGAACATGCATTTTGAAGAAAAGGGTGCGTTCACAGGAGAAATCGCTCCTTCCATGCTTACAGATCTTGGTGTGGAATATGTGATCATCGGTCATTCCGAGAGAAGACAGTACTTCAATGAAACGGATGAAACAGTGAACATGAAGCTGAAGGCCGCTTATCGTCATGGCCTGAAACCGATACTCTGTGTCGGAGAGTCTCTGGAGCAGAGAGAAGCAGGCACAACGAAGGATGTCATCACAAACCAGATCAACAAGGCATTCCTGGATGTGGAAGCGGATCATGCACAGGACACTGTCATCGCCTACGAACCCATCTGGGCCATCGGTACCGGAAAGACAGCGACCAGTGAGCAGGCGAACGAAACCATCGGACAGATCAGAGATATGATCAGTACACTTTATGGTGCCGGTGTGGCTTCCAAAGTACGCATTCAGTACGGCGGTTCCGTAAAACCGAACACCATCAAGGAACAGATGGCAATGTCTGATATTGACGGTGCGCTGGTTGGCGGAGCAAGTCTTCTTGCAGAGGACTTCTCAAAAATCGTCAAGTTCTAGCATCAGAACAGAAGATGCTTCCTGATGACTAAGGATACTTAGCAGGAAATTGAAGACAAACTGGAGGAATATTCATGAAAAAACCTGTAATGCTGATGATCCTGGATGGATTCGGCTTAACAGACAACGAACTTGGCAATGCCGTCAAGGCTGCCAGTAAACCGAATTTTGACCACTACTGGGAAAACTATCCTCATACAACCATTGAGGCCTCAGGACTTGCTGTAGGGCTTCCTGAAGGACAGATGGGAAACTCCGAAGTAGGGCATATGAACATCGGTGCCGGAAGAGTCATCTTCCAGGAACTTACAAAAATCACCCATGAAATAGAGACAGGCAATTTCTTTAGTAACGAGAACCTGAATCTTGCAGTGGATAATGCTTTAAAAAACGGTGGAGACCTGCATCTTCTTGGGCTGCTGTCCAATGGCGGCGTGCATTCCCACATCGATCATATTAAAGCGCTGGTCAAACTTGCAAAGGACAAAGGGCTGGATCGCATCTACGTTCATGGATTCATGGACGGCAGAGACGTATCACCTACATCAGGTATCGAGTTTGTCAGAGAACTGGAAGCATATTTCTCCGAGGTAGGTGCAGGGAAGATTGCATCGGTCAGCGGAAGATACTATGCCATGGACAGAGACAACCGATGGGAAAGAATTGAAAAAGCCTACGATGTTCTGGTCCACGGAAAAGGAGAATACAAGGAATCTGCAGTGGCATGCATGGAGGAAACCTACAAGAGCGGCATCACAGATGAGTTCGTTCTGCCTACCGTCATCGGGAAGGAAGGTTCACCAACTGCAACCATCAAAAACGGAGACTCTGTAATCTTCTACAACTTTAGACCAGACAGAGGAAGAGAAATGACAAGAGCGCTGAATGACAAGGTCTTCAGAGGCTTTGACAGAGAGCCCCTTGATCTCACCTACGTGACCCTGACCCAGTATGACAATACGCTGGAAGGAGTCCATGTAGCTTATGGCCCTACTGATTTCAGCAACACCCTCGGCCAGTATGTTTCCGAAAAGGGAATCAAGCAGCTGAGAATTGCTGAAACGGAAAAGTATGCACACGTGACTTTCTTCTTCAATGGTGGCGTCGAAGTGCCAAACCCTGGTGAAGACCGTATTCTTGTGGCTTCTCCGAAGGTTGCCACTTATGATCTGAAACCGGAAATGAGCGCAGAAGGCATCACTGAAAAAGTCGTGGAAGCCATGGATCAGGAAGACTACGGTCTGGTGATTCTGAACTATGCAAACCCTGATATGGTGGGTCATACCGGAATCATGAAAGCCGTTGTGGAAGCTCTCGAAGACATCGACATGTACATGAAG
>RZYZ01000167.1 GCA_009930125.1 Clostridia bacterium
TTGTGGCACTCATTGCAGCCCTGCCTGAACCCGATGTCCTGACCCTTGACGACGAAGAAGACCTGACAAGTGCACGCACAGCGTACGATGCCCTCACCGCCAATCAGAAGAGCCAGGTGACCAATCATCAGAAACTCCTGGACCTGGAAGCCAAGCTTTCCATCCTGAAAGCGGACAAGGCCGCTTCTGACGCGGTGATTCTTCTCATCGATGGACTTCCAGCTCTGGAAGAGATGACACTGGAGGATCAGTCTCAGGTCGCTGCGGCTAGAGCGGCCTATGATGCCCTCACCCCAGACCAGAAAGCCCTGGTGACGAACCATCAGAAGCTTCTGGACCTGGAAGGCAAGCTGGCCATCCTGCAAGCGGACAAAGAGGCTGCCGACGCCGTGATGCTTCTCGTCGATGCACTGCCAGCTCTCGAAGAGATCACGCTGGAGGATCAGTCTCAGGTCGCTGCGGCTAGAGCGGCCTATGATGGACTCACACCGGACCAGAAAGTCCTGGTGACGAACCATCAGAAACTCCTGGATCTGGAAGCCAAGCTTTCCATCCTGCAAGCGGACAAGGATGCTGCCGATGCCGTAATGGCACTCATTGCAACCCTGCCTGAACCCGATGCCCTGACCCTTGACGACGAAGAAGACCTGACAAGTGCACGCACAGCGTACGATGCCCTCACCGCCAATCAGAAAAGCTCTGTGAGCAATTATCAGAAGCTTCTGGACCTTGAGGCAAAGCTTTCCATCATGAAAGCGGACAAGGCCGCTGCCGATGCCGTTGCTCTTCTCATCGACGGACTTCCATCTCCGGAAGACATCACTCTGGAGGATAAGCCCCAGGTGGCTGAAGCAAGAAATGCTTACAACAGTCTTACCCTTGCGCAGAAAGCCTTTGTGGACAATCTCAGTACACTGGAAGCTGCCGAAGCAGCCATCGAAAAAATCGAGTATGATATGGAACAGGCCGATGCTGTAGAACAGCTCATCAATGCACTGCCTGAGCCTGCGGATCTGACCCTTTCTGACAAAGAGGATGCTGTTGCCGCAAGAAACGCCTACGATGCTCTGACTGAAGAGCAGAAAGCCCTTGTCAGCAACCTTCAGAAACTCCTAGATGTGGAAGAACGCATGAACATACTTGAAGCGACTGCAGCAGATGACGCAGACATCGCTTCAGCTATAGCACTGCTGCCGGATGCCTTCATGGCAGAAGAAGATGTACACGAGAATCTTCTGACCACCCTATGGTCCATAGATGGCATGAGCGCAACAGGAACTACGCTCAGCCTCATCAGCAGCAATGACAATGTGGCCTCCGATGGGCTCATCACCTATACGGATGAAGAAGTAACCGGGTCCGTAACCGTGCAGGTAAGTAAAGGTCTCGGAACCATGGTCTCAAAAGCAATGGAAGTGACGGTATCAAAAGCGCTTCCTAAGGCTCCCATCGGCACTCTTCTTGATGCAGATGCCTACAATGGCGTAAGAGCGGTACTATATACGAGAGACAACTTCATATACTACAAAGAGCAGAATAGTCAAGGCAGATGGCTGAATGAAGTGCAGATTGGATCTGGATCCACAGGAAAGATGGATTTTGACGGTTCCGGAATATCTCACATTCTATATGTGACCGGTAATGACCTGGGCTACAGATTCGGCAGCAATGAATTCTTCAGCTCAGAAGAGCGTATCACCTCCTACAACATCGGTTCGGAGAACGGCTCTCTCACCAGCCCTGATCTGGCTGTGACTCCAGATGGAACCGTTCATATCACCTACTCCGACTCACATGCCAGTGCTGATGATTACTCGAATAAGGACATCATGTATGGGCGAAAGAATCCAGGTGAACCCTTCATCACAAACCTTGTGTTTAGAGGATACAGAGATTATTCCAGCTCGGGGTCCTGGGGCGCCAACTACTTTAATGCTGGTTCGAGAATCGCTGTGACAGAAAGTGGTCAATACTTGATCATTGCTCATAAGCAGGACATCTGGCGTTGGCCTAATGGAACCGACAACACCTATTCACTGAATGTCACAAACGGTACAGAGACAAAAAGCATTTCCACTTATGGAAGCAATGTCTACGCGATTTACGATATGGCCTGTCAGGGAGACCATGTGGTGGCACTCTATAAAGATACGCAAATGAAGTCGGCCCAACTGACCTTTGGCGGCGCTGCCTTGTTTAGCAATGTTCATGTGCTACAAGGAGCCCCTTCATCCATATCTACAGATGGTGCGAACCGTTACATCAGTGGAATCAATGGAGGAAGGCTTGAAGTCTATTTCAACAGCACTCTACATACCTACGAAGATGTTCCCGCTGCTGGAAACTTCGCTGGAACAATGCTCACAGATGGGACCTTCTATAGTGCATATACAGATTCAACCAGCACAATCAAAGTCATACACAATCAGATTCCATAATGGCTCCTATGCCAAAAGCCTGGTTCCTCATCTGGAACCAGGCTTTTTCAATAGGCTCAATCTGAAACTGCAGACAGATATTGATTTACACTGAATATTGACCCCTTTTGACCCTAATAGTTGGTCGAGTTGCCTCTCCGTAAATTGACGGATATACTTGCCTAAAGAGTATTTAGGGAAAACGAAAGATGTCTCATAGAATCCTGTCATGCCAAAGAAGGAGGAACCAGATCAAACGTATCCAAACGCTGCCAAGACCAGACTTTCATAAGAACCGTCCGGTCTTGTCAATTAAGCTTATGATGGAACTCAATGAGTCATACCACCACTTGGATGTTTGTTTATCTCATCCGCCTAACTCATGAGTAGACATCGCCTACTACTGTTTTCTTTTTGTATGAAATCAGACATCCGGTTTTTCATTGAGCGTTCTTCCTCTTCTGCAGGGCTTGAGCAGATCGTTCACTTTCTTCACGGGATGGAACGTACTTAAAGGCACTTCCACGAAGAGCGTATTCCAGTTGTCCATGGCTCCGTTCCAGAGGCCAGGATGCTCCAGAGCTTTGATCTCCTTTCCCTTATAGGTTTTCCTGCTGATGAAGTATCTGTCTTCATTGACAAAGTCTAAGAGATTGAATTTTTCACCTCTGTGGTCCTTCACAAAGCAGACCAGATCCACAGGATTGAAGAAGGCGGAACTATTTAAGTGTTCCATCTGCTCTGGATCCCTTAAATCAATCTCTGACTTCTCACAGATCTGAAGATCCGAGTAGTCTCTATTCTTCACCACAAAAGGACCTCCGCCGGGTTCTCCCTGATTTCTGACCACACCACATACTCTTAATGGCCTGTTCAGGAAAGATAGTGCTCTGTCTCTCGTCAGTTCTCCTTCATAGTCGATACGAAGGACACTGCGGATCAGATCTTCCACTGCGTTCTTATCATAGTCGTCTGAAAGAAGCGCTTCTATGGCTCCATCGATTCTCTCTTTGGTCTCATAGCCGATGGAAGCAAGGGCTTTCTTCGCTTCTATGGTATCTTCCACATAGTCTTTATGACAGACATTATCGATGTTCTTGATGAACAGGATGTCCGCCTCCAGATCGTTGAGATTTTCGATGAGCGCCCCATGTCCTCCAGGCCTGTATAGAAGCTCACCTTCTTCATTCCTGAAAGGTTTGTTATCTAGGTCCACAGCTAACGTATCCGTCTCTGGTTTCTGGAAGGAATAGGTGACGATGATGTTGTCTCTTCTTTCCAGAACTGTTGCCATGAACTTATTGAACAGCGCCTCATGGTCTCTGGAAATGGTGAAATGATACTGTGCATTCTCTTCATTTAGGTACCTTTCCCCTTCATAGAGGTGCTCCTCAATGGGTGTGGTCGAGAAGCCTTCATAGGTATTCATCTTGATCAGCGCCTTCGGCAGACTACCATAGTTCATGCCGCTGTCACCAAGAAGATGCGCTATGATTCTGATTCTATCGAAAGGAACATCCTTTTCTAGATGCTCCTTTTCCATGAATTCCCTTAGATCCTCATAAAAAGCGAAGTCTTCCAGCTTTTCAAAAAACATTTTGATATATTCCGTCTCTACTTCGTCTTCCATATACTTGTATAAGTCTTCGAACATTCTGGTGGCTGCACCACTGGCTGGAATGAACTTGATGCATTTCAGCTTCAGATAATCATCACTGATTTCCGTGACTGGTGTCAGATGCTCTTCCGTTACTGCAGATTCTATCTTTACATAGTTCGTGCCTTTTCTGAATTTTTCAATACTCTTCTCCATGAGTTCCCCCTTCAATATCTAGTTTATTGCATAGAAACAGCCCTGAAGGATATCAGAGCCATCTCTTGAGATTCCTGTTATTAAAAAATCATCTAGTTGTATATCCTAATTCACTTTTCTTAGATTTCTCCCTTATAAGGGAAATAACATTAGCTTAAGATCACACTAATTGATCTGATGTGCTTTAATTCAGTTTATACCCTTTTCCCTACTCTTTCAGCCCCTGTTCAAATCTCCAGGAGTCCCTGACCATGTCGTAGATCGTCTTCTCTGCTGTCCAGCCCAGCTCTGCTTCGGCCTTCTCTGCATCGGCATAGCAGGAAGCGATGTCTCCTGGACGTCTGTCGCAGATCTCATAAGGCACTTTCACGCCATTGGCCTCTTCAAAGGCATGAACCAGTTCCAGCACCGATGTGCCTCTTCCTGTACCCAGGTTATAGATACGAACTCCCTTATCCAGTTTCTCGATGGCTTTTACATGACCTATAGCCAGATCCACCACATGGATATAGTCCCTTACACCGGTTCCATCTACGGTGTCATAGTCGTTGCCGAAGACGCTGAGTTTCTCTCGCTTCCCTTTGGCCACCTGAGTCACAAAAGGCATCAGGTTGTTGGG
>RZYZ01000168.1 GCA_009930125.1 Clostridia bacterium
ATCCTGTGCTGTGGCCAGGAGGTTGCTTGACTGCACTTTCTTCCCCAGCCTCTTGTTGAAATAATAGATGAAGAGCTTGAAGCTCAGGGACAAGATAAGGATGCCAATGATCAGAGGGCTTGATGTCACAGGACTTGGGGAAAGAATCTTCTTGAAGGAGGAGACCACGAACTGGTACCCCACCACGATGATCAGCACGGAGATGGTCAGTCCCGTGAGGTATTCGATTCTGCCATGACCGTAAGGATGCTCCTTGTCCGGTTCCTTCCCCGCCATTTTGAATCCGATGATGGTGATGACCGAAGAGGCGGTATCGGTGAGATTGTTGAAGGCATCGGCGATGAGGGCGATACTGCCTGTGAAAAGGCCCAGAAGTCCCTTCACCGCAAAGAGGATGAAGTTCAAAAGGATCCCCAGTATTCCGGATATTCTCCCTATTCGCTCTCTTTCCTTCGCCACCTGAAAATCTCTTCCATCCACCACTTTATCTATCATTTTATTGATCACGATGATTTCCTCACTTTACTGTCAGACTGATGATTTTAGACTTCATTATAACATATTATCTTTTATCCTGAGCATGAAATCTTCTGATTAGGGAGGGGATGCCAAGGGTGTTTTCGGTATCTCCGGCATATGTTTTATGGTATATTGGTAGAGGAATGTTTAAATCATAGGGGACTTCTGGTCGAAGAGGACCACCTCATGATAGAATGGAAATAAAACTTACAGATACGGAGGATAATAATGGAAGAAAGAAAACTGGCCCTGGAACTCATCGATTTTCTGCATGATTCATCTACCGCTTTTCAGGCAGTGGACGTCATGAAGAAAGACCTGATGGAGCAGGGATATAAGGAACTCAAAGGAGAAGAGGACTGGAAACTTCAGGAAGGCGACAAAGCCTTCTATATCAAGAACAACTCCTCTCTTTTCATGGTTCAGATCGGTAAAGACCCTTTAACAGGCGGATTCAAGATGGCAGGGGCCCACACGGACTCCCCGACCTTCCGGATCAAGCCTGATGCGGAGATTCTTCAGGACGGATTCCTGAAGCTGAATGTGGAAACCTATGGTGGTCCCATTCTATCCACCTGGTTTGACAGACCGCTGTCTCTAGCGGGACGCGTCATGCTGAAGGGGGAGAGCATCATGCAGCCGAAGACGGCGCTGGTTGATTTCAGAAAGCCCATCTTATACATCCCTTCTCTGGCTATACACATGAACAGAAAGGTCAATGAAGGCGTGGAAGTGAACAAGCAGAAGCACGTACTTCCTGTGGTCATGATGGCGGATAAGGACTTCGAGAAGAAAGGATTCCTGAAGAGCCTTGTGGCCAAGGAGCTCCAGGTGGATGCAAGTGAGATTCTGGACTTTGATCTGTTCGTCTATGAGGTGGAAAAGGGAAGCCTTGTGGGCCTTGAGGAGGAATTCATTTCTTCCAAGCGCCAGGACAATCTATCCAGCGTACACAGCATCTTCACGGCCATGAAGGCTTCTGAGAAGTTCTCAGGAATCAATCTGGGTGCATTCTTTGACAATGAAGAGTGCGGCAGTGCAACGAAGCAGGGTGCAGACTCCACACTTCTAAGAGACCTCATGGAGAGAGTATTCTACGCACTGGGCGGCAGCAGAGAGGATTTCCTGAAGAACCTGGAAAAATCCTTCATGATCTCCGCGGACCTTGCCCATAGTGTACATCCGAACTACACGGAAATGCATGACCCGACCAGCAGACCCGTGATCAACAAGGGACCTGTGATGAAAATCTCCGCAAACATGAGATATACCTCCGATGCGGATTCCATGAGCGTTTTTGCGGGACTCTGCGAGGAAGCGAAGGTGCCTTACCAGTATTTTGTGAACAGAAGCGATCTTGCGGGCGGTAGCACCATTGGACCCATCGGCTCCACCCATCTCCCCATAAGAACCCTGGACATCGGAAATCCGCTTCTTGGGATGCATTCTGCAAGAGAGCTGGGTGGGGTGAAGGATCATCTCCATCTCACAAAGGCGCTTGAAGTCTATTTCAATCTGAAATAAGCTTCGATTGTCTTCCTTTTGTAATGGATGCACAGATGGATTGAAATAGAATAGTAGTAGGAATAATTTTAGAGGTGAAGCATTTGAAAAGAATAAAAAAGCTGTTTATGACCACCCTTCTGGCAGGACTTGCCGTCATGGTTTCCGGATGCAGTCTTCTGGGCGTGACGCCAGATGTGTCAGAGTATATTGATCCTGCACAGGAATCCGCAGCGGACAATGAGGATCTCAGAAGCTATCTGGAAGAGGTGAGACCTGTTCTGGAAGCATTCTACAGTGAAGGAAAAGCGCTGAAGGAAGCCAGTGTGAAGGGCAATGAAATCATCCTGGAAATCGATCTTGGAGAAGACCCGGCTCCCTATGAGGATTTTGAGAAGCTCCTGGTCTATGAGACCACCAGAGTGACCCATAGCATTCTGAACTACAGAGAGTATGAAGAGGTCAGAGACATCTACAAGATCACCATAAGCTATACCGGTCAGAAGACCGTTACTTTATACGGCGCCCAGGCAGTGGAGACAGAGGAGTCTTATGATTTTGATGCTAAGACCATCCTGGATGCGGTGAAGAGAGGCTGAAACACCTGAAAACAGAAAAGATTCTATCTATGAAGATCCAGAGCGGATTTTCCAGATAGAATCTTTTTTTCTTTACAGGGAGCTGTTTTCGCTTTCCAGCTTCTCGAAGGCTTCTTTCGCTTTTCGGTGCTTCTGTCCGTAGATCTCATACAACCTGGCTTTTTCCTTGAGACGTACCCTGGCGTCTCTTTCAGGGTTCTTCAGCACATGGTCTCTGCACGCCGCGCTGCAGAATCCTTCCTTTTCCTTCTCGCAGGCAGGGCAGGCGATGTGCTGCAGGTGGCAGTCGTCATTGGTGCAGTTGATGTACCGGTCAGTAAGGGCTCCACAGTGGACGCACTTTGAAACGATAATCTCCTCCTCCTGGTTGATGGGGACACAGATCCGATCGTCAAAGACATAGCATTTTCCATCCCAGAGCCGGCCTCTGGTTTCTTCATCCTGACCATAGGTCACGATACCACCTTCCAGATGGTAGACATCCTGAAAGCCCTGATTGAGCAGAACACCGGTGAGCTTCTCGCACCGGATGCCTCCGGTGCAGTAGGCGATGATTTTCTTGTCTTTGTGCTCGGAAAGATTCTCCTCGATCCACTTGGGAAACTCCTTGAAGTTTGTGATGTCGGGGCGGATGGCTCCTCTGAAGTGACCGATGTCATACTCATATCCGTTTCTGCCGTCCAGAATGATCACATCCTCCTTCTTAAGCATTTCATACCATTCGGCGGGTTTCAGGTAGGTACCCACCTTTTCACCGGGATTCACATCGTCTTCCTCCTTCAGGGTGATGATGCTTTTTCTGGCCTTCACATAGAGTTTCCGGAAGGCGTTTCTTTCCTCTTCATGGATTTTGAAGACCATGTCGGAGAATCTGGGATCCTCTTTCATGCGGGTCATATAGCGATCCGTTTCTTCTATGGTGCCGGAAAGGGTGCCGTTGATGCCTTCTTCCGCAACAAGAATTCTACCCTTGAGATGCAGCGACTGGCAGAAGGCTTTATGCTCTATGGCATAGGTTTCGGGATCACTGATTTCTGTGAATTTATAGTACAGCAGTACTCTGTATGGTTTCTTACTCATTTCTACACTTCTCCATATTTTTGATGGATACCAGTATACCGCAATAATTAGATTTTGTAAATTGCCATAGGATACAATCTAAATTGACAGAAAAGTGAATATGGATGTGGAGGGTGGAAGAGCAAAAAAAGAGCACTGAATTTCTTCAGTACTCTCATTGCTTCACTAATCCACTTTACCCACATCGGTGAGCGTGAGATTGTCATTATGGTTGAGCACCCAGGAGATGCCCCATTCGTTCTGGAACAGGAGGATGTTTCGTCCTCGAAGATCCGTGACGAGTCTTGTGTCTGAGGTGATGTCGATGTTATCCAGGTCCACATCTTCGGTCTCGATCCAGCGCACAAAGCGGTAGGGAAGATGATCGATCTTGATGTCCACACCGTATTCATTCTTGAGCCTGAACTCCAGTACATCCATCTGCAGCGTTCCGACCACGCCTACGATGATCTCTTCCATGCCGATGTGATGCTCTTTATAGACCTGGATGGCCCCTTCCTGAGCAACCTGAGTGATTCCTTTTACAAACTGCTTTCTCTTGATGGTATCCATAGGTCTCACCCTTGCAAAATGCTCAGGAGCAAAAGCGGGAATTCCTTCGAATTTGAACTTATTCTTTGGCTCTGTGAGGGTGTCTCCGATGGCGTAGATGCCGGGGTCAAAGACGCCGATGATGTCTCCAGCGTAGGCTTCCTCCACCACTTCTCTGTCCTGGGCCAGAAACTGCTGAGGCTGAGACAGCTTGATCTTGTTCTTGCCTTGGTAATGATAGACTTCCATGCCTTTCTTGAACTTGCCGGAGCAGATTCTGATGAAGGCGATACGGTCACGATGCTGCGGATTCATGTTGGCCTGAATCTTGAAGACAAAGGCTGAAAAATCGTCACTGAACACATCGATCTCCTCTCCCTCGGAGGTGGCTCTTGGGAGGGGTGGAGAGGTGAGCTCCAGGAAGGATTTCAGGAAGGGCTCGATTCCGAAGTTCGTCAGTGCGGAGGCGAAGAAGACGGGACTCAGGTTCCCCTTCAGCACTTCACCCATATCGAACTCGTTTCCGGCGATATCCAGCAGCTCAATGTTTTCCTTC
>RZYZ01000169.1 GCA_009930125.1 Clostridia bacterium
TCGATGGCATGATACTTAAGCCTGTCAATGATCTCATCGCCGAAGCAGATGGCAGGCTTTTTCAGGGTCCGGATGGTTCTGCGGGACTCCAGGATTTTCCGGTTCTCTTCTTTACCCGAGACGGCGACTTCCACGCCCAGACTCTTGAGGTAATTCTCGAAGTCTTCCAGCTTCGCATAGACTCTTTCATATCGCCTTTTCTTGGCTTCATCCACATTGTCCAGTTTCTCCAGAATCACATGGAAGGACTCATCCAGAGGATAGATGAACATCTGCTCTTTCCCTTCCACATTCCTGTTCTTCACTCTGAAATCCGAGTAGATGAGAACCAGTGCTTCCAGAGAAAGATTCTCCAGTTCCAGGTCCCAGGTGCTATGGTTCACGGCCACGTTTCGGATGTAGTCGATGCCGTGCTTTTTGAACCAGATATCCGAGTAGTAGTAGTGCAGATAGGGCACTCTTCGCATCTCATTGAGCTTGACGCCGTATTTGCCGATGTCGTGTCCTGCCAGAGCGCCGGAGACTCTGCCCAGATCAATGGGAAGGCCCAGGCTTTTCAGCTGCCTTGCTATGAACATGCCCACATGATGAACGCCTACCACATGGTCCAGGGTATTGTAGCCCTTCAGGTCCCTGGACATCTTCATGAGCGCGTAGATGTGGTCTTCCTTGAAGGCTTTCATGAAGCGTTTGTATTCTTCATTTTCCAGCACCTGAACCTCTTTCTTGGTCAGAAACTGGAATCCGTGGGTAATATAGAAGGCATCGCTGCCTGAAGCTTCCTCGCTTTTCAGCATCACTTCATAGATTGCGATGAAGATGATGATGAAATCTCTTTCCTCTTTGGTGAAAACCCGATCCCTGGCGTCTTCATCCACCTTCAGCACTAGATAGTCGTAGATCATGTCAAGATCCACGTTCTCTGAGCGGCCCAGTGGGCCAAAGGCTTCTTTGACGACGGGAAAGAGGCTCTGCACGCTGTAGTCTCTATTATCCAGAAGTCTTGTGATGCCTTGCGTGAATTTCTTTTCCCCGGCAGCACCCTGCATCTGTGCTTTCGTATAGCTTATTTTCCTCAGAAAACCCGTGAGAGTCAGTGATTTTCTGATGTTTGTCAGTACGCTGATTCCTAATACCTGTGACAACGTCATCCCCCCATTCTTTCTTCTTTCATTATATTATGAATCCATGGAATACTCTACCTTGGAGGGAAAGGTTTTCGTAAAGGCGGAGGCAGAAGCTCCGGATGACGGGGAAGAAGCTTTTCTTTTCCCAGCGGTTTTTAATTCACTTTTAATTCTCGGAGGGTATAGTTTAGAAAAAGAGAGGAGGGAAACCATGGGACCAAATAAAAAGGGCAAGGGCACCAATCAGACAGCAAGACTCATTGCTCTGATTCTTTTCATCATCTTCTTCGG
Organism: Clostridia bacterium; assembly: GCA_009930125.1. Taxonomy (GTDB): domain Bacteria; phylum Bacillota; class Clostridia; order Clostridiales; family Clostridiaceae; genus Proteiniclasticum. Next base: position 1,419 of record RZYZ01000169.1, read on the forward strand.
ACCCGTCCTCATCAGTATTCTGGGTTCTGTGGTTGTAGGGCTCTTCACCATAGCACTGCTGCTTCTGGCGGCAGCCCTGGTGCTTCTCGCATCTCCCATCCTCATCATGGTTTTTCCGGCATCAGCCGGATTCAACATTCCGCAGCTTGCTCTGTTTTTCTTCGGCATAGCGGTGCTTGCGGTATTTGTCCTTGTAACAGCTGTTGTCATCAGAATCATCAAGTGGATTCTGTTTACCATCTGGACTGTGTTTAAACGTATGCTGGGATAGCTTTTCCCGGCGAAAACTCTGGAGGAGTGAAAATGAGCGGATTCAAGAAAATTGTTGTAACCACTTTGATCATCGCATCGGTCTCCATCGGCATCGGTGCCTATATCATCTTTGAATCAGGTCTGGGAACGGGTGAAATCGCGGAGGAGATCCGAAATCTCATCAGCGGAAATGAAATCAGCATCAACCTGGGCAGCGAAGTGGAGGTTTCTGAGGACCTGTCCTATTCCATGGAGGGCAAGGAGATGCTCCTTGTAGATACGCCTATAGGAGACCTGGAAGTCAGAGGCTACGATGGAGAGGAAATCCGGCTTCTGGTGGAAGGAAGCGTTCCTGAGCGCTACCGTGACCGGTACCTGAAGGTGGAGGAAACGGACACCCAGCTTGCCGTCTATTTCTATAAAGACATCAGCAATCTCAATTTCGGTATCGGAAACAGCTACGACCTGGACATCGAGCTTCTGGTCCCAAGGGATTATATGGAAGATGTCCATTTCGAAAATGTATCCGGTGAAATCACCATGGAGGGCATCCGTGCGAAGAATGTGCGCGTGGAGAATATTTCCGGCGAAATCGTTCTGGAAGAAGGAGAACATGAGAATGTCCGCTTCAGCACTGTATCCGGGCAGTTCATCAGCTACAGCGCAGTAGAGGTGCTGGAAGGAGAGACCGTCTCGGGAAAGATCACCGCCACGGGCGTCAAGGACCACTTCCGCCTGGACTCCGTATCGGGAAGCGTGAACGTCACAGCGGAAAATCTCACAGAGGATTCCGAAATTTCCACCATTTCCGGAGCGGTTTCGGTGGAAATAAAAGAGATTCAGGATCTCAGCTATGACCTGTCCAGCATCAGTGGAAAGATCATAGTCGAGAATGGTGAAGGCATTAACGAATCTTCACAATCTTTGGAGAGAAATGTCAGCAACAGCGTAAAGCTAGATGTGTCAACGGTTTCCGGAAAGATTATTGTTAAATATTAGCAAGTTGTACAAAAAGTTTACAATTTGTTCATAGACTTTGTTATAAAGTTATTTATAATAAGGGTATCAAGTATAAAAGGGGTGTTGTATATGAAGCCAGTAGTTGATCAGGATCTTTGCATCGGATGCGGAGTTTGTCCAAGCGTTGCTCCATCAATGTTCGATATGAACGATGACGGAAAGGCATATGCTATCGTTGACGAAGTTCCAGCAGGAGAAGAAGATTTAGCTGAGGAAGCTGTAGAAAGCTGCCCAGTAGCTGCAATCACAGTAGAATAATTATTTGTGATGCATGGAGGCCTTCGGGCCTCTTTTTTATTTCTCTGAAATGGTGTATATTTGTTATATATTTGCTTAGTGGAGGGCATCATGGAGATTTTCGGAAGAAACACGCTGTTTAAGATCATGCTTCTATCCATCATATTGTATCCGGTGGTACCAGAAGAGAACACCCCGCTCATCGGGGTCTTCATGGGCCTCTTTTTTGCCGTCCATCTTTATGTGGATAAGGATGCCTTGAAGAAGATCCGCAGAGGAAGAAAGCAGAATAAGCTTGCCTATGGACTTTCCACCTTTCTTTTTCTCCTTCTTAAGGTTCTGACGCTGATCTATTCCAGCGATCCCATGAATACACTGCGTGGGATTCTCATCTATGCATCGGCATTCATTATGTTCTTCGTGCTGAAATATGCGCTGAACAGGCCCAATCATACTATGACCCTGATCCGGACCTATTTCGTGTCGGTGTTTCTTGTGGGGGTCTATCATATGGGACAGGTGATCATTGATGAGATCGTGCGTGGTGTTCCCTTTGATCCATCCATTAATACCTCTTTTATGGAAAATCCCGCCACGCTGGCTTATTTCATGCTGATTCCTCTCTTTCCGGCCCTGGGGCTCTATATCTATAAAGAGAAGGACCATGAATCCAGATTCTATCTGCTTGTGCTTGGAGTTGCGCTGGTGTCCATCTTCATGACCGGCTCCAGAATCGCCGTCATCGGTCTCTTCATCGGGCTGGGACTGCTTTCCTTCCTCTACTCCATGAAGTTTCTCATTGCGCTGGTACCCACAGGGGTCTTTCTGATTCTCATACCGGTATTTTCCAGAAGACACGGACAGTTCTTCGCCCTTACCCAGGAAATGAACAGAGCACAGTTCTATCTGGAAGTGGTGAAGGATAATCTTTCCACCATCTTCATCGGGAAGGGCTTCAACACCTTCGATGAAACCTTCGGAAACTTCATGGTGGGAAGAGCAGAGCTTCTTAACCTGGATCTGGTGAATAGGCCCTACAATGCGGTGCTGCAGGTGGTCATGGAAATGGGGCTCATCGGACTCATTCTGGGCGCACTGATTCTGTTTTTCAAGATCAGAGGCATCGCCACCTACAACCGGTCCATGAAGATCCAGCCGGTGATGAAAGTCATGTATGTGGGATTCTTTGTATCCATGATTGTCCTCATCTTCATCGGGCTCATGGACAGCTATATGATGGACCCGAAAATCGTCTACTCCGTCAGCATCGTCATGGGCATCATGCACGGGGATGCCAACTGGAAGGGGATTCACAGAATCTGATTTCAGAGGTACTGAATGTGTATCCATGAATGATAATGAAAATGTTAATAAAAGTGAAAAAAAGCGTTTCTGACCATGAGGGAAGAAACGCTTTCGCTATGTCTTAGACTATTCTTTTTCCGGATTATGAAGACTGAAAAGCCTCAAAGCCTGGGCCAGGACCTTTTCTCCGTCCATGAGTCCATAGTCTCTTGTTGGAATGACTTCCAGCGGAACATGGTGGGCGTCACATTCTTCTTTGATTTCCGTGAGCGCATGCTTCACCTGGGGTCCTACGAGCACCACATCGGCGTCGCTGATGTATTTCTTCATGATGCTTTCCGGATAGGATTTCACGTTCACGGCAATGTCCTTTTTCTCTGCAGCATTCTCAATCTTACGGATGAGCAGATTCGTGGACAGACCTGTGGAACAGAACAGTACAATATTGATCAATGGAATGACCTCCTCCTATTTCTCTGAAAATTCTCATATTCTAGCTTTATTTTACCATATCAGGCGGGAGTTAGACAGTAAATCTTTCCGGCAGAGGCACC
>RZYZ01000170.1 GCA_009930125.1 Clostridia bacterium
TTTTTTATACGGCCAGGGATTCCTCATCCTCTTCCGTGATGCTTGGAATGTTCCAGATCTCATTGGCATATTCCACGATGGTACGGTCTGAAGAGAACTTCCCTGCAGAGGCCATGTTCAGGAATCCTTTCCTGTAGAATTCCAGCTGATTTCTGTAGTCCTCATTGACTCTTTCCTGGGCTTCCACGTAGGCATCAAAGTCTCTGATGATGAAATAGTTGTCCGGATCATGCCAGGATGCACCCTTGATCAGGGAATCATGCAGCTCCTTGAAGTTTTCTTCTGGTGCAAGGTCCAGTGTTCCGTCGATTAATGTGTTGACAATGGATTTCAGCACCGGATTCTTCTCCAGTTCCGCCTTCGGATCGTAGGTAGCCTTCAGCTTCTCGATTTCCTCCACGGTGAGTCCGAAGATGTAGTTGTTCTCAACACCCGCTTCTTCCACGATTTCCACATTGGCTCCGTCAAAGGTTCCGATGGTGGGTGCACCGTTTAGCATGAACTTCATGTTACCTGTTCCAGAAGCTTCCTTCCCTGCAGTGGAGATCTGCTCGGAAATGTCCGCAGCCGGGAAAAGCTTCTGAGCATAGGATACGCCGTAGTTTTCCACAAAGACCACCTTGATCTTTCCGTTAATATCCGCATCGTTGTTCACAACTTCTGCGATTTCATTGATGAACTTGATGATGGCCTTGGCTCTTGCATAGCCCGGAGCAGCCTTTGCCCCGAAAATGAAGGTTCTTGGTTCCATATCGAAGTTCTTGTCGGTTTTCAGTCTGTTGTAGAGATACAGGATATGGAAGGCGTTTAAAAGCTGTCTCTTGTATTCATGCAGTCTCTTGATCTGGATGTCATAGATGGAGTTTTCATCAATGTCGATGCCTTCTCTTTCCTTGATGTATTCCTTCAGCTCCAGCTTCTTGGCTTTTTTGATTCTCATGAACCGCTCGATGACCGTATCATCGTCAGCAAACTTCTTGAGCTTTGAAAGCTCGGAAAGCTCGGTGATCCATCCGTCATGGCCCAGAAGCTCGGTGATGAACGCCGACAGCTCAGGATTGGATTCCAGAAGCCATCTTCTCTGGGTGATGCCGTTGGTCTTGTTGTTGAATCTTTCCGGGAACAGGTTATACCAGCCGGCAAGCTCCGTATCCTTCAGGATGTTCGTGTGAAGCTCTGCCACACCGTTTACGGAATGGGTTCCGTATATGGACAGCCATGCCATTTTGATGTTTCCATCAGCGATGATTTCGAATTCCCTGATTTCCTTCTCTGTCAGTCCCTTGTTTGCCAGCTCTTTGCTCAGCATGTTGTCGATCTTCACGATGATGGCATAGACTTCAGGAAGAATCTTCTTGTAGAGCTTCACGGACCACTGCTCCAGTGCTTCCTTCAGAATGGTGTGGTTGGTGTAGGCGAAGGTATCCACAGCGATGTCGAAGGCATTCTTGAAGGAAACCCCTTCCTTTCCGAGAAGCCTGATGAGCTCCGGAATGGCCACGGCAGGATGGGTATCATTGAGCTGCACCGCATGGAGTCTGCTGAAGGCTGAAAAGTCCTTGTGATCCTTCTTGTAGGTTCGGATGAGATCCTGCAGGGAAGCGGATACGAAGAAGTACTGCTGCTTCAGTCTCAGAATCTTTCCGGATTCCATGGAATCGTTGGGATAAAGAACCTTGGAGATGTTCTCCGCATCGTTCTTCTCCTTCACTGCCTTGTCATACATCTGATTGTTGAAGGCGGTGAAGTTGAACTCCGTGATGGCTTCAGACTGCCAGAGTCTCAGGGTGTTGATGGTCTCTCCCGAGAAACCTACCACTGGGGTGTCGTAAGGCACCGCATAGACGCTCTGATCCTTGAAGTCCACGACGACCTTTTCATCCTGACGTCTGATGGACCAGCTGTCGCCATGCTCCAGCCACTTGTCCCCTTCTTCCACCTGATAGCCTTCCACGAACTTCTGCTCGAAGATACCGTAGTTGTATCTTATGCCGTATCCGGTGAGGGAGTAGTTCATGGTGGCGCCGGAATCCAGGAAGCAGGCAGCAAGTCTTCCAAGACCACCGTTTCCGAGTCCCGCGTCGCTTTCCGCTTCTTCCAGGGCGTTGTAGTCAATGCCCATGGAGGAAAGCATTTCCTTCACTTCACTCATATACCCGAGATTGATCAGGTTGTTGGAAAGGGCTCGTCCCATGAGGAACTCCGCAGAAAGGTAGTACGCTTTCTTCTTTCCTTCGAATTTTTCTTCGGAAGCGTGCCACTTGGGCAGGATGTCTTCCATCAGCGCTTTGGAGAAAGCCGTATACTTCTCCTTGTTGTTCAGATCTTTAAAGTCTCTACCATAGGTAGTAAGGGCATAACCCTTCATTCTCATTGTCAGCATTTCTTTGTTCATTCTTACTTATCTCCCATACATTCTAGTCAGTTTTCCTATTTTTTCGGCCAACTGCTCGGTCAGTGCGTTTTCCTTCATTCTCCAGATCCAGTTGGTGCCCAGGGTGGAAGGAATGTTCATTCTTGCTTCATTGCCCAGTCCCAGGAAATCCTGCATAGGGATGATGCAAAGGTCCGCAACAGAGCTGTAGGCTCCCCGGATGAATCCCCAGTTGATGCCTTCCTCGTAGCTCAGCTTGAGATATTTCCCCGCATAAGCCATGTCTTCAGGCTTCACCGTTCTCACCCAGCCCATGATGGTCTCGTTGTCGTGGGTACCGGTGTACACCACGGCATTACGCTCATAGGTATGAGGCAGATAGTCTGATTCCTCTCTGGGGTCGAAGGCGAACTGGAGCACTTTCATGCCCGGATAGCCTGTTTCCCGGATCAGCTCATGGACTTCTTCTGTAAGAAAGCCCAGATCTTCCGCGATGATGTCCAGCTCACCCAGCTCCTCTTTCACTTTCTTAAAGAGCTTCATGCCCGGTCCCTTGGTCCACTGTCCGTGCACCGCTGTCTCAGAACCGCTCTTGATTTCCCAGTAGGCTTCAAAGCCCCTGAAGTGATCGATTCTCACCACATCATAGATCTTAAAGCTGGCGCGGATTCTTTCGATCCACCACCTGTACCCGTCCTCTTCCATGGCTTCCCAGTTGTAGATGGGATTTCCCCAGAGCTGCCCCGTTTCAGAGAAGGCATCGGGAGGACATCCTGCCACGGTGATGGGCTCAAAGTGATCATTCACTTTGAAGAGACTGCTGTTTCCCCATACGTCCGAGCTGTCTTCCGCCACATAGATGGGGATATCGCCGATGATTCGGATGTTTTTGTCATTGGCATAGTTTTTCAGCTTCTTCCACTGTCTGAAGAAATAGTACTGGATGAACACATGGAAATACATGTCCTTCTCATGGGTCTTTTCAAACTCCAGCACCGCTTCGGAATGAATGTCCTTGTACTTCTCCGGCCATCTGAGCCAGGAAATGCCCTTGTGCTCTGCCTTGATGGCCATGAAGAGCGCATAGTCTCTCAGCCACCTCTTCTCTTCCTCATAGAAAGCCGTAAGCTCGCTGCCCATGGTTCTGTAGGCTCTTTTATAGGCACGCCTTAAGAGCTCCATCTTGTTTCTGTAGAGGATGCCGTAGTCCACCTTCTCCGGATCGTCTCCGAGCGGCAGATTCTCCAGCTCCTCCAGTTCTATGAATCCCTGGCTTAGAAGCTCGCTGAGGTCGATGAAGTAGGGATTCCCTGCAAAAGCCGAAAAGTTCTGGTAGGGTGAATCTCCGTAGCCTGTGATCCCCAGGGGTAGAATCTGCCATTCTCTCTGGCTCGCTCTGTCCAGGAAATCCACGAATTCATAGGCACCGTTCCCGAAATCCCCGATTCCATAGGGACCGGGAAGGCTTGAAATGTGCATCAGTATTCCACTTGATCTTTTTTTCATGTAGAGCGGTATGAACCAGTTTCTGATTCTATACCTGCACCTCCTTCGTTATACTGTTCTCGTCCCCATCCATGAGGGTAAAGATTACTTTGTGAATGTTTGGATTCTCATTTCTGACGCTGACCTTGATGTCTCCATCCTCGCCTCGTCTTGCAGAAAACTCCGTTTTATAGACCATGCCGTCCTCGTATCCGTAGCTTTCTCCGTCATCGTCATAGAGGGTGTAGAAAGCCTCCGTCTCCACGTATCCAATCAGATGGATGACCTTCATGGAGAGATCCTTCACGCTTCTACCTGGAGAGATGTAGGGCATCACTTTGTTTCTTCGGAGGAAGAATTTCAGATCGCCCAGTCCGTATGGAAGATACGTGACCCCTGCCTTGGCTGAAAAGAGTCTTACCTCATCCTCCCTGAAGGAAACCAGCGCCATGTCTTCGGGAAGATAGACATATCTTCCTCTGGTATTGGATTTCACCACCGGTGCAATCATAAGCTCTTCTCCCAGAAGCAGCTGATCCTCCGCCTGGAGCGCTTCCTCTCCGAAGTATTCGAAGGAAAGAGGGGTGAACATCATGGAGCCGTCTTCGTAGGACTTCAGCATTTCCGAGTACAGATAGGGCAGCAGGCTGTATCTCGCCTTGATGAGATCACGGTTGTATGCGGTGACCTTCTCTCCGAAGGCATAGGGCTCCTGGAAGGCACATCCGATGGCCGAATGGTTTCTAAGGAGCGGTGTGAAGATGGAAAACTGCATCCAGCGCGTCAGAAGTTCCCCGCTGGCATTTCCGCCGAAGCCACCTGTGTCTGCCCCCACATAGTAGAAGCCTGACATGTTGAGGGCAGGCAGCATCTTCACATTCAGGTCCAGATG
>RZYZ01000171.1 GCA_009930125.1 Clostridia bacterium
TTACCTATATTCTGTAATGTTACTTTCATTTCATTCTACCTCCACTATTTATTCTTTAACCTTTCACTGAGCCCTGGGCAAGTCCTGAAATCAGCTGCTTCTGAAGCGCTGCGAACAGGATGACGATAGGCACCGCAGTGAGGAGGCCGCCAGCTGCAAAGGCTGGCTGGTTCAGTGTTTCTCTGTTGTTCATGAGTGTGTAAAGCCCCTGGGCCAGTGTGTACTGGTTGGGGTTTGTCAGTAGCACTCTTGGAAGTAGGTAATCCATGAAGGGTCCGATGAAGGACCAGAGTGCGATGATGGCAAGCATGGGTCTTACGATCGGCATGATGATCAGTCTGTAGACCTTCATATTGGAACATCCGTCGATCTTCGCCGCATCATCCAGCTCCGTGGAGATGGAATCCATGTATCCCTTGAGGATAAAGGTATTGGCCGCAATACCACCACCTGAGTAGATCAGAATCAGCATCATCTGCCTTGTGAACAGCGGTGCCACGGAGGAAATGATGGAATGCAGGGTATAGTACGCTGTGATTCCCGCAAAGGCCGGTATGGTCTGAATCAGCATGATGGCCATGAGAGAAGCTTTTCTCCCCTTGAATCGGAATCTTGAATAGGCATAGCCTGTAAAAGAAACGATGAGGATGGTGATGGCTGCCGTTGCCAGCGCAATGATCAGCGTGTTCTTCACCCAGGTGAGATACAGTGTCTCTGTAAAGAGAAACTCGAAGTGCTTGAAGGAAAACTCATAGGTGCCGTCTGTAATCTTGTTGAGGATCAGATAACGCTCCTGGTTTCCGTTGAATGCCGAGATGACCATCTGAGAAAGCGGCCACACAATGATGAACGCCCATCCGATGAGCAGTATGTAGTTCAGAAGCAGCATGATTTTCCCGGCTGTGGTCAAAGGCTGCCTGTCGGAAAGATAGAGTTCCTGTTTCTTTCTGAATAATTTCATTATAATCTCTCCTCCTTGAACGCCTTGGAATTTTTATAGCCGATGAACGCGAATACCATCAGTCCTAAGGAGATGACGATGGAAATGGCGGCACCGATGGCCTGATACTGATTATCCATGGTCAGCTTGTAGATATAGGAAATGAGGATATCCGAAGAACCAGCCAGGTTTCCGTACACCGACGGATTAAAGGGTCCACCACCGTTGAACAGATAGATGATGGAGAAGTTGTTGAAGTTGAAGGTGTACTGATTGACCAGTAGCGGTGCTGTCTGGAACAGTACCATGGGTAGTGTGATCTTTCTGATCTTCTGCCAGCTGTTGGCACCGTCGATGTCCGCTGCCTCATACAGGTCTTCCGGTATGGCCTGAAGTACCCCTGTGGACAGAAGGAAGACATAGGAGCTTCCCAGCCATCCCTGCAGCATGATAAGGATGAATCTCGACCAGAACGTGTCGTTCTTGAAGTCGATGAGCACCCCGAAGACATTTTCTATGATCTCCGTCAGGGCTCCGGTACTGCTGAACATGATACTGAAGAACATGATCGTGATGAATGCAGGGACCGCCCAGGGCAGAAGATAAATCATTCTTAAGATGCCCTTTCCTTTGATTCTCGGATTGTTGGCGAGTAGCGCCAGTCCGAATCCGATGAAGATGGCAAGGGTTGTGGCCAGAAGTGTCCAGATGATGGTCCAGGCAAGAATCTGCCAGAAGACAGAACCTGCAAGTCCTTCACCCAGGGCAATGAGCTTGTAGTTGCCAAAGCCCACCCAGGGGAATTTGGACTGATTCTTTGGATCCATTCCCGTAAAGGACAGTAATATGGCTGTGAAGATCGGCACCAGCACGATGAATGCGATGACGATCAGTGCTGGAATGGAGACCAGATACGGGAATCCGTTCTCTTCAATGCTCTGCTTGGTCTCAAACCAGTTCTTGGGCCGGATGCCCTTCATGACATTTTTCTCTGTTCCCTTCACGTCCTTGAAGTTCGCGATGTAGATCCCTGCTGAGAAAAGAAGCAGTACAATGGCGATGATTCCTTCAATCATGAAGATCAGCGACTTGTCGATTCTTTTTCCACCCTCTGCAAGGGAAATGAGTCCTGCGATTCCGTTACCCTGATAGTTTCCGTAGCCCAGTGCATAGGGAATAGCGATGGCATAGATGAAGATCAGTCCCAGAAAGAACAGGGCCGCCTTCACAGGCTGCTTGTTCAGAAGCTGACCCAATCCGGGGAAAAGCGCCCCGATGGCCGTATTCACCGGCTGGGTCTTCATGACTTCCACCGGAGTGTTCCTTCTGGCGTCTGCGATATCCGCATTGACGATTCTTCTGCTGACCTTGACGAAGTCCTTCAGTTCGAATCTTCTGCTCTTGATGAGCTCTTTCTTCATCTTGTCCGGATCTTCGAATTCCTTCACTCTTACGGCATACTTGTAGTTCTTCTTCAGTTCCTTCATGCCGTTCTTCAGGGCCTTTTCCGAAATGAGTCCGTCATTTCTCTTCTTCTTCAGCTCTTCAGAGCGGGTATCGTACAGCGCTTTCTGCTCTGCCTTGAACTGCGCGATCTCTTTTCCGATGGCTTCCTTGTCGCCTACCGCCTTCATGGTGAGCGCTTTTCTCAGGTCGTCTTCCAGTTTCATGGTCTTTTCAATGACCTCTGGCAGAAGCTTCATCTGGATCACCGCTTCTCTGTAAGCGAACTCCGCGTCATAGGTAAGCTCCACATAGTCTTTATAGAACGCTTCCTTCAGTTTGCTTTCATAAAGCTCAAGTTCCAGTTCTGCCACTTCCTTGGACAGGGATTTGTCCAGGGTCTCTTTATGCGCACTGGACTTGGCTTTCAGCTCCTCCAGAAACTTCTTCTCCAGCTCTTCATACTCCTTCAGTTTCAGGAGATAGGGATGGCTGTCTTTCTTGCTTATCAATTCTTTCAGCTGATTTTTCAAGGTCTGCTTCTCACTTTGAGAAGCATGTGCGATCTTATCCTGCAATAAGGCGACTTCCTTGAGATACAGATTTTTTCTTTCATATTCGCGTCCGATATAGTCATATAAGACCTTGCTGTATTTCGCCACGATCTCTTCCCACCTTTACAAATTTCTATTGCTGTTCATCTCTTGTGTCAAAGAGAGAACTGTAATAATAAGGACCAGGTACCCCGCCATCACAAGATAGTAGAACACCGAGCCAAAATTCAGTTCAAAGAATGTATAAGCCATTCCTCCTGCTAAAAGGACTGCCCAGATAAATATAAACAGACGATTCAATCTCAGCTTCTGATACGTGACATAGGTCAGAAGGCCGAATCCCATGGGGATGGCGATCTTAAACAGATACCGAAACATTTCCGCCCCTGCGTAATCATCAAATGTTGGATTGAAGCCTTCCGGATAAGCTCCGCTATTCAGAACCGCACTCTTCCATAATTCAAAAAAAGTCTCATCCTTCACTCTCATAAGCACATCAATGGAACTAATGAAGATAATGAAAGCGACTGCTATAAGTATAATATAAAGCTGCCTTTTAGGAAACCTGGTATAACTGTTCATGTATAATCCTTTCTGCTTCGCCGTTTTATTTTATGATCACGATTTTTCATTTGTTATAAAATCTCATTCTTTGTGAATGCTATAAGGTCTCTAAAACAGATATATTATACAAAAGAGAGGCCGTAGCCTCTCTCTCATATACACACTGTCTATTCTAGTAGTTCAGCATCATTGCATCAAATGCTGCCTTGATTTCCTTGTAAGCTCCCTCAGCATCAGCTGGCTTTACTGATGACCAGGATAATACTGCGTTCTTCCATGTATCCCATACCGAACCCCATTCTGTGAACATTGGTCTCTTAGGTGCAGCATCATATGAAGCAAACACGTTCTCAATGATGGCCTTATCAGAATCACTCAATGATGATGCTAGGTAAGTATCAACTGAAACATTTTCCATGATCTTACCAGTTCCCTGGAAGAATTCAACTGCGAATTCAGGATTTATCAGCTCAGCGATGAATGCTTCGGCAAGAGCCACCTTTTCATCGTCGCCTTCATTTCTTGAGTTTACAGCGATTCCCCAGCCACTCTTCCAGTGCTTCAGTGGTGCTCCGTCAATGGTGATGGATCCAAGTGGCATAACTTCAAGGTCAGCACCGTCTCCAGCCTGTCCGGAGAATGCGCCTGCATCCCATGGTCCTGAGATTCTAAGAACCGCATTTCCACCTGTTGCGAACTGCTCGTCCATGTAACCCCAAGCAGCTTCAGCATCCCACATTGGGACGTTGGCTTCCTGTGTTGCCTTCCAGTATTCGAATACGCCTTCTACTACAGCCTGCTTTTCTGGAGCAAGGTCTGCCCATTCAGCTGTGAAGTCGGAGTAGAGTGTTCCGTCATCATTCATGCCAAGCAATTCGATGTCGCCGGAGTTTACTGCCGATACGCCGAACCATGCATCAAAGAAAGGAATAAGAACCTGAATACCTGCATCGTTCAGTTCAACAGACTTTGTAAGGTCAATTCCCGCAGCTTCCGCATTGGCTGTGTTTGCATAGGCGATCAGTGTTTCGATGTTCATTGGGAATGCAAGATAGTCCCCGTCAATATTGAAATATCCGCCTAAGCCTGCATCATAATCATCAAATCCGCCAACCTTATCAGCGATGGCCATTGCATCAATCGGTGTTATAGCTTCGCTGTCGTTTAATCCATATACTCTATCTAATGGTATGGAAAACACATCAGCAATATCTTCAAGCTCTTTT